>JBDUCE010000228.1:0-4951 GCA_040003635.1 Betaproteobacteria bacterium | reverse complement strand
TTGCGGAAACGATGTTTGCCTCCGGCGCCAGCATCGGCGGCGGCGGCATCGGCGGACCCGGCGGCACCGCCGCCATAACGATTCCCACCCTCAGCGAATGGGGCCTGATCGTGCTCATGACCTTACTGGCGATTGCAGGCTTGATCACGACGCGTCGTTACACCCGCCGCTGACGCTCGCTGCTTCTCCGAGAACCCCGCCGTGTGCGGGGTTCTTTTTTTGCCGTGGCAAGGGCGCGATCACACCGAACCCGCGTGTGCCACGCGTGCCGCCGAGGGCTTGCAACTGTCGTGTTACAGTGGGATCAGTGCGTGACGTTGTCGAATCATCCTCATGACCCCGACCCCGCCGCCCGAGCCACCGCGGCAGGCCACTCTCCGCCAGATCGCCGCCGTCGTGTTCTGGAGCTTCTTCGGCGTGCGCAAAGGCCATGCCATGCAACGCGACGCCGTGACCATCAAGCCGGTGCAGATCATCATCGCCGGCGTTATCACGGCGGCCCTGATCGTCGCCGGGCTGTTGCTGCTGGTGCGCTTTATCATCAGCCACGCCTGAGGCACACGGCGGCGGCAGCACCTCAGCGCGCCCGCGCGATGCGGGCAAGCGCATCGGCGGCAGTCACGAGCTCGGATTCGGACGTCAACACATCCGGGCACAAGCGAAGCCATTCGCCGCGGGCATCAACCACTACGTTTTGCTGGCCCAGGGCAACGGCCCAGGCGCGCGCGGATCGGTGGCGTACGACCGTGAAGGCGCCCTGGTCCTCGGTGCCGCCCCGAGCCCCGATGCCGCGCGCTTCGAGGAGCTCGACCAACCCCCGCTGCAATCCCAGGTTGTAGGCGCGAAGACGATCGACACCCACCGCCAGGGCAAAGACAAGACCAGAGCGCGCCTGATACCAAGGCAGCACCGCAGGTGTCGATTCGAGCCAGCCGTCGCCGCCCGGCGCATAGCGCGGTGGATCGGGACGCCCGTAATCGAACGGCGCTTCTTTGGCGAACCATCCGGTGTCGAGCGTGCGCAACCCGCGCGCCAGGTGCCGCGGATGGACGTAGAGGAAGGCTGCGCCCGGTCCGCCTCGAAGATACTTGTAACTGCCGCCCACCGCGAAGTCGGCATCGAGTGCGTCGACGTCCAGAGGCGCCACGCCAAGCGCGTGATACACGTCGAGCAGGACCAAGCCTCCCGCTTCGTGCGCATGGCGAACGATCTCTGCCACCGCGCCGATGCGCTGTCCGGTTTGGAACATGACCGGCGAGAGGACCACCAGATCGGTGCCCGCCGCGACGGCGCGAAGGATTGCCTCGGTGCCGAATCGGCCGTCAGCGTCCGCTTCCACCCACGCGAGCGTAGCGCGTCCGCGTTGCGCATATTCGCGCAGGATCACGTCGAGTGAATCGAACTCGCCGCGGGTGGCCACCACCCGGACCGGGCGATCCCAGGTGTTGAGCACCGCACGCAATCCCTGTCCCGCGCTGGTCCTGGGGATCACGGCGTCGACGACCGGGGTGCCAAGCAATGCAGCGAGGCGCGTGCGGTAGGCGGTCATTTCCGCCCGCCAATCCGTCCACGCCTCCCCCATGCGGCCATACCATCCCGCAAGTCCCTCGCGCACGTCGTCTTCCATGGCATCGAGCGGGCGCCCGAGCGAATGATTGGCGAGATAAATGTGCGCGCCGGCCTGCCGCAGCACGCGCGCGAACAGCGGCCGGATATGCGATGCGATCCGCTCGGGCGTCAGCGGCCCGTCTCCCATCTCTGCGATGGCGGCGGCCACGCGCTGGGAGGAGGCTCTCGCGTCAGTCATCGGGCGCCGATCACGGTGCGCACCTCGATCAGTTCCGGAAAAAAGCGATGCCCGACAACGGCTCCCGCGCCGTCAGCAGCCGTTCGAGGTGCCGATATCCGGCATAGGCCAGGCGATCGGTGAGATCGGTAACGATGCCCGGCTCGAGCTCGCGCAGGCTCATGATTGATGCACTTTGCCAAAAGCAAGAAGTATAGCGGCCGGTCCGCCGCATTCATGCGTTCCGGACGGCAAGCCCGAGTGAATTCGCGGGCGCAAGTGCAGGACCTCGGGGCCGCGTTTGCTACCATCCGCGGCAAATGATGCAAGCGAGCTTCTTTTTGCGGTGGCGCTGGCGCCTTGTTATCGGCACCACGCTCGCCGCCGCGGTCGTGGTGCTGGGGAGTTGTGACCTCTCCCCCGAACGCGCCGGCCGGCTGGCGATGCACGAATGCCGACTGCCGAAGCTCCCGCTCGCGGTGCAATGCGGCGAGCTCGAGGTTCCCGAAAATCGCAGCCAGCCGAACGGTCGCAGGATCAGGATCGCGGTGGCGGTGCTTACGGCCAATACCCGAAACCCCGCACTCGATCCGTTCGTGATCCTGGCGGGCGGACCCGGGCAAGCGGCCAGCTCGCTGGGGCCCTTCGCTGCCCAGTTCGCCGCGATCCGGAGGCATCGCGACATCGTGCTCGTCGATCAACGCGGCACGGGCCGCTCGTCGCCCCTGGAATGCGCGGCGTTCAAAGCCGTCGATGCATCCGATGCGGCGATGGAGCTCGATCCGGCTCCGCGCGTGGCCGAATGCGCGAAGGAACTGGCAGTGCACGGCGTTGACGCGGCGCAGTACACGACCGCGGCGTGGATTGCCGACCTCGATGCGATACGCGCGGCACTAGGCTATGAGCGTCTCAATCTTTGGGGTGGTTCCTATGGCACCCGGGCCGCGCTCGAGTATTTGCGTCGATATCCGCAGCACGTGCGTACGCTGGTGCTCGATGGCGTGGCGCCACCCGCCCTCGAGATCAGTCTCGATGTGTGGGTCACGCGCGACGCGGCCATCAGCGCGGTTTTCGACGCGTGCAGAAAATCATCCGTGTGCCAGGCCGCACATCCCGATCTTGACGCCACTCTGCGCGGCATTGACGACGCGTTGGGCACCGACGGGCGCGACATCATGATCGCCGACCCGCGAACCGGTGCGGCACGTACGCTGCATTTCACGCTCGACCATGTCATTGCGGCCTTGCAGCCGCTCGTCTACCTGCCGGAAGTCGCGAGCCTCGTGCCCGCCGCCCTCGGCCGGGCCGCGAACGGCGACTTTGCGCCGCTCTATGCTGCCGCGTCGTGGTTGACGACGGGACTCGTCGAGCAGGTGAATGCTGCGCTCTATTACTCGGTGACCTGCGCCGAGGATGGGCCGCGCATCTCGCCCGCCGAGCGGGAGGCAAAGCTCGCGGGCTTGCGCTCGCGCCGGTTGGCGCAACGCGCTCTCGCCGCTTGCGACGCCTGGCCCGCAGGCCAGGCGCCTTCGGACAGCGCAACACCGGTCGTGAGCGACGCGCCGACGCTGATCCTGTCCGGTGGGCTCGATCCGGTGACGCCACCGGCGTACGGCGCCGAAGTGGCCAAGTCACTGCACCACAGCCGGCACATCGTGGCTGCGGGGTATGGGCACAACGTGTCGCCGCATGCCTGCGCGCCGCGCCTCATCGCGGCGTTCATCGACGACGCCGACGTGGCCAAGCTTCCCACCGCATGCGTGGAGCATCTCGAGAAAAGTGCGCGTCCAGCCCTCTGGCCAGGCAGCCTCGCACCGCAGCCATGATCGTCATCGAGAGCCTGGTGAAAGTTTTTGGCGCCAAGGACCCACTGCGTGCGGTCGATGGCGTCAGCTTCACTGCGCCGGATGGCGAAATAACCGGTCTCCTGGGGCCGAATGGGGCCGGCAAGACCACGCTGCTGCGCATGCTCGCAACCCTGATGATTCCGACGGCGGGCAGCGCCACGGTGGACGATCTCGACGTCGTCAGGGAACGCTATGCGGTGCGCCGGCGCATCGGCGTGCTCTCCGACGCGCGCGGTCTCTATCCACGGCTGACGGCACGCGAGAACATCCATTACTACGGGGCGCTGCATGGCCTGCATGGCGCTGCGCTACGCCAGCGCGTCGACACCCTGTTATCGACGCTCGGGTTGGAGGGGGTGGCGGACCGCCGCGCGCAGGGCTTCTCGCAAGGCGAGCGGATGAAGGTGGCCATTGCCCGCGCCCTGGTGCACGACCCACATACGCTGCTCCTCGACGAGCCGACCAACGGCCTCGACATCATGAGCACGCGTGCACTGCGCGAATTGCTGCTGGCACTGCGCGCATCCGGCAAATGCCTATTGTTTTCGTCGCACGTCATGCAGGAGGTCATCGCGCTGTGCGACCGCATCGTCATCCTCGGCCGGGGGCGGGTGGTGGCCGCCGGCACCGCGACGGAGCTCGTGCAGGCGACCGGCGCGGATAGTCTCGAGGAAGCGTTCATCCATCTTCTCGGTTCCGGCGAAGGCCTCGCGGCGTGAGCGCGCCTTGGTGATGACCGACAGCAGGCTCGACCGCGTCGGCAGCGTGGCCCGCAAGGAGCTCATCGACAGCCTGCGCGATCGACGCACGCTCCTGGTGATGCTCTTCACGGCCGTCGCAGCCGGGCCGATCCTGCTGATGCTCGTCATGAACCTGGCAGCGAGCCAGATCGACAAGGCCCGCGCCCTTCGCCTGCCCGTTGCAGGCGCGGAGAACGCTCCGGCGCTGGTGCAATGGCTCGCGCGCCAGCAGGTCGAGATCTATCCGGCGCCGGAAGGGTATGAAGGGCAGGTGAGGGCCGGCGTTCTCGACATCGCACTGGAGATCGACGCCAGGTTTGCAGAGGATGCCGAGAGTGGCAAGCCGGGCGTGGTGCGACTCGTGTACGACCGCTCGCGCGACCGGGCGCGCCCGGCGATCGATCAGACCGAATCGCTTCTTCGCGCGTACAACCGCGAATGGGGCCAGGGCCGCCTGCTGTTGCGCGGCGTGGCACCGGAAGTGGCCAACCCTCTGCAGATCGAAGTTCGCGACCTGGCGACTCCGCAAAGCTCCGGCTCGCTCATCCTGTTCATGATTGCGTTTTACGGACTGTTTG
>JBDUCE010000227.1:0-5011 GCA_040003635.1 Betaproteobacteria bacterium | reverse complement strand
GCGCCTCCAGCTTTTCCCGGGTGCGCAGGAGCACCTGGGCCTGCACGTCGAACTCGGATCGCGGCACCACATCGAGCCGCGCAAGGCCGCTCGCCAACAGCGATTTCACGTTCTTCTCGATGTCTTTCGCAGGACTATTTTCCAGCGCGTGCCCGATCCGGGCGGCGAGGTCATCGAACGTCTTCGAGTTAAGCATCACACCTCCGGACCTGTTCCTGAAACAGTTGTGATCGGGAACCCAAGCGCGACTGCAAATGAGTGTAGCAAGGCAGCGCGAGCGGCGTGATACGCCATTTGACGGAACCCGGGAATCGGCGGCTCGTGTTCTGCGCCATCTGCGTGCGGCGCGAAGCTCCGTCGCACCCTGCTGGTGCAGGAGGCCGCAATACTTGCCCGGACGTTGCCGGGAATATTTCCCAATCGTTTGAAATTAAGGCGCTTTACCTCCGTGGCACGCCAAGTGCTCACTGAGCAACGCCCAAGCGATCGACCCTCGAATAACCCGGACCTCCAGGCCATGATCAGAAAAATATCGTTTCAATCGACGTTGCTCATCGCTGCGATGGCTACCTTGAACGGGCCAGCCGTGAACGCCCAGACGCCGCCGGCCACCGCCGATGCAGCGCAAACCCCGGCCGAACCCGCCGCCCCGCCGATCTTCTCGATCGGCGGCTTCGACCTGACCGGACATATCGATGTCGGGTACTCCCGCCTGTCGGGCTCGGGAAAGTTCGTGAGCGGCGTGAACAACCGGGTCTTCGACTTCAAACACGATTCGGCGTATTTCCATGCGCTCGATCTGACGTTCACCAACACGCCCGAAAGCGGCTTTGGAGGACTGCTCGACGTCACGCTGGGGAAGGACGCCGACACCATCGCCGCTTACGGCACGATCAGCAAGTCCAAAGGCCCGGCGAATGGCGCCAATCATTATGCGGACGTGACGCAGCTCTATGCCTATTTTGGCGCTGCACCGTTCTCGATCATTGCCGGCAAGTTCGTGACCAATGCCGGCGTGGAGGTCATCAAGAGCGACGGCGATGTCAACTACTCGCGCTCCATTCTGTTCGGCTATGCGATTCCGTTCACCCACACCGGTGTTCGGGCAACGTACAAGGTCAGTGACGAATTGACGGTGCTGGGCGGCGTCAATCAAGGCTGGGATGCATTCGAGGATCCGAACCACGACAAGACCATCGAGCTCGGAGCCACGTTCGCACCGTCGAAAATGCTGTCGTTCGCCGGCTCTTACTACGGCGGGAAGGAGCGCATCAGCAATTATCCGAAGAGCGATGCGAACGGCATGCGCAATCTGCTGGACCTGATCGCCACCTTCAATGCCACCGAGCAATTGACCCTGATCCTGAATTACGACATCGGGACCCAGGAACGGGGTGCGCCCGACGGTGGAAAAGCGCGGTGGCAAGGCGTCGCGGGGTACGCCAACTATCAATTGAATGACCAGTGGCGGGTTTCCCTGCGTGGCGAATATTTCGACGACAGGGACGGCTATCGAACGGGCGTGGCCCAGAAATGGAAGGAAGCGACATTGACACTCGCTTACCTGCCGGCCAAGGAGTGGGAGATCCGCGCCGAAGTTCGCGCCGACAAGTCCGACCAATCGGCATTCCTCAAGTCGGACGGCGTCACACCCACCAGTTCCCAGCGCTCGTTCGGCATCGAAGCGTTGTACAAGTTCTAAGCGCGCCCCCTTATTCAAGGAGTCAGCATGAAACTGGTAACAGCGATCATCAAGCCGTTCAAGCTCGACGAGGTCCGCGAGGCCCTGTCGGGGATCGGCGTCCAAGGCATCACCGTGACCGAGGTGAAGGGGTTCGGCCGCCAGAAGGGCCACACCGAGCTGTATCGCGGCGCCGAGTACGTCGTCGACTTCCTGCCGAAGGTCAAGATCGAAGCCGCCATCAGCGATGATCTTCTCGAGCGCGTGATCGAAACCATCGAGAAGGCCGCCAACACGGGCAAGATCGGCGACGGGAAGATCTTCGTTTTCAACGTGGAGCAGGTCGTTCGCATCCGCACCGGCGAAGTCGGCGCGGAAGCGCTGTAAGGGGGAATGAAATGAAGCGATTGCTCGCATTTTTTGCGGTAACGGTTGCCTGTAGCTTCGGCACATTGACAGCGGCCTCCGAGCTCGCAGCGACGGCCTCGGCTCCGGGATCCGAGCGGCAGCTGCTCGCGCAGGCCGCCGATCCAAAGGCTCCCGCGACACCGCTTGCTGCGCCCGCGGTCACCCCGCTTCCGGCACCCGCGGCGGCCGCCCCTGCGACCGCGCCCGCGACTGCCACGACGGCAGCACCCGCAGCGGCGGCGGTCGCAGCGCCTGCACCCAACAAAGGTGACAGCGCCTGGATGATTGTCGCCACCCTGCTGGTGATCATGATGTCGATCCCCGGTCTCGCCCTTTTCTACGGGGGGCTGGTGCGCTCCAAGAACATGCTGTCGGTATTGATGCAGGTGTTCGTGGTGTTTTCGCTGGTCGTGGTGCTGTGGATGGTGTACGGCTACAGTGTGGCGTTCACCGAGGGCGGTCCCTTCTTCGGCGGCTTCGACCGGCTGTTCCTGTCGGGGATCTTCACGATCAAGGATGGTGCGGGAACGTTCACGACCGCCGCGACCTTCAGCAAGGGCGTCGTGATCCCGGAGTACCTGTATGTCGTGTTCCAGGCGACCTTTGCGGCGATCACCGTCGCGCTGATCGTCGGCGCCTTCGCCGAGCGCGTCAAATTCTCGGCCGTGCTGCTGTTTGCGACGCTGTGGTTTACGTTCGCCTACCTGCCGATCGCGCACATGGTGTGGTTCTGGCCGGGTCCGGACGGCATCAAGGACGCGGCGACGCTTGCCTCCGAGACGGCGAAAGGCGGCTGGCTGTGGCAGAAGGGCGCCCTCGACTTCGCGGGTGGCACCGTCGTGCACATCAACGCCGGCGTGGCCGGTTTGGTGGGCGCCTATGTCATCGGCAAGCGGGTCGGCTACGGCAGGGAAGCGATGGCACCGCACAACCTCACCTTCACCATGGTGGGCGCGTCGCTGCTGTGGGTGGGCTGGTTCGGGTTCAATGCCGGGTCTGCGCTCGAAGCCGGTGACGTAGCCGCGCTCGCCTTTGTCAATACGCTGGTCGCGACGGCCGCCGCCGTGCTGTCCTGGATGGCCGGCGAATGGATGAGCAAGGGCAAGCCGTCCATGCTGGGTGCTGCCTCCGGCGCGGTGGCGGGCCTCGTGGCGATTACCCCGGCGTGCGGTTTTGTCGGCGTCAACGGCGCGCTGGTCCTGGGCCTGTTGGCCGGATTTGTCTGCCTGTGGGGGGTGAATGGCCTGAAGCGCATGCTGGGTGCTGACGATGCGCTCGATGTGTTCGGTGTGCACGCGGTGGGCGGCATACTCGGCGCGATGCTCACCGGCGTGTTCGCTTCGCCCGTTCTCGGTGGGCAAGGCATCTACGACTATGTCGCCAACAAGATCAGCGCCGACTATTCGATCGCCGACCAATTGATCATCCAGGGCACGGGCGTGCTGACCACGATCGTGTGGTCGGGGGCGGTCGCTTTCATCGCCTACAAGATCGTCGACCTGGTGGTTGGGCTGCGCGTTCCCGAAGAGCAGGAGCGCGAAGGCCTCGACATCAGCTCGCACGGCGAATCGGCCTACCGCATGTAGGTAGCGCCGGAGGCTCATGCGGTGCCGGCCACTCGCGGGCGCCGCACGAGTCGGGAACGAGGTCGTTCCCGACGTAACACCGCAAGTCCTCCTCAGTGGCTATTCGGGGCGCCCGCCAAGGCGCCCCTTTTTTTCGCCGGAGGCCATCGGCGCCGCCGCGACGGATCGTTCCGCTACAATTCCATGTTGCGTCTCTTTCCGTCCCCATGATCCCGCACCTCACCACCGCGCTTGCCGGCCCGTTGCTCGATCTCGAGCAGCGCATTCTCGATGGCATGCCGGACATCGAGCGCTGGCTGCGCACGCAGTGGCAGGAGCATGCGGTGCCTTTTTATGCGTCGGTCGACCTGCGCAATGCGGGCTTCAAGTTGGCACCCGTGGATACGAACCTGTTCCCCGGGGGATTCAACAATCTCAATGGCGCCTTCATGCCCCTATGCGTGCAGGCGATCCAGACGGCCGTCGAGCGTGTCTGCGCCGATGCGCGCGGCGTACTGCTGATCCCGGAGAATCACACCCGCAACACGTTTTACCTGCGCAACGTGGCAACGCTCGAAAACATCCTGCGGCAGGCGGGCATGCGGGTTCGGATCGGTACGCTCATTCCGGAGATCAAGGAAACCACCCGGATCGAGCTGCCCGGGGGTGGCGCGCTGACCTTCGAGCCCCTGGTGCGCAACGGGCGGCGCGTAGGGCTGGCGGGATTCGATCCTTGCATGGTGCTGCTCAACAACGATCTGTCGAGTGGCGCGCCGGAGATCCTTCGCGACATCGATCAGCCGATCGCGCCGGTGCTCGAGGCCGGCTGGTACAACCGCAAGAAATCGCATCACTTCCACATCTACCACGAGGTCGCGCGCGAGTTCGCGGAAATCCTCGGCATCGACTCGTGGCTGATCGATCCGTACTTCGCGGCGTGCGGCGCGATCAATTTCCAGGAGCGCGCCGGCGAGGAGTGCCTCGCGTCGAACGTCGCGATGCTCCTGCACCGGATCGGCGCAAAGTACAAGGAATACGGCATCACCGAGTCGCCCTTTGTGATTGTCAAGGCCGATGCCGGCACCTATGGCATGGGCATCATGACGGTGCGGGATGCGTCCGAAGTGACCGGACTCAACCGCAAGCAGCGCAACAAGATGTCGGTGATCAAAGAAGGTCTCGAAGTGAGCTCGGTCATCGTCCAGGAAGGCGTGCCGACCTTCGAGTCCATCAATGACGCCATCGCCGAGCCGGTGGTCTACATGATCGACCGGTTCGTGGTCGGCGGTTTCTATCGCGTGCACACTTCGCGCGGCAAGGACGAGAACCTGAATGCACCCGGGGCGGAGTTCGTGCC
>JBDUCE010000226.1:0-5039 GCA_040003635.1 Betaproteobacteria bacterium | reverse complement strand
CAGCCGCGGTGATCGAGGCCGAGCCAGCGCGCCGCGGCGCGCCATGAACGTCTTCCTGACCGGTGGCAGCAGCGGCATCGGGGCCGCGTTGGCGCGCTACTATGCGGGCGAGGGCGCCAACGTGGGCCTTTTCGCGCGGCGCGCCGGTGCGCTCGACGCGCTGGCGGCCGTATTGCCTGCCGCCCGCGTCGCGGTCTATCCCGGAGACGTGCGCGACGCCTCTGTGCTGGCGAGCGCCGCCACGGATTTCAACGCCCGGTTCGGCCTGGCCGACGTGGTCATCGCCAACGCCGGCGTGTCGCGTGGGACGGCAACGGAGCTGGTTGAAGATTTGCCCGTGTTCGAGGCCGTGTTCGCCACCAACGTGCTCGGCATCCTGCATACCTTCCACCCGTTTCTTGCCGGCATGCGTACAGCCCGTCGCGGAACGCTGGTGGGCGTGGCGAGCATCGCGGGCTACCGCGGATTGCCCGGATCGGCCGCCTATTCCGCCTCCAAGGCCGCGGCGATCAACTATCTGGAAGCGCTGCGGGTGGAACTCGTCGGCAGTGGCGTAGCGGTGGTCACGATCTGTCCCGGCTACATTGCCACGCCGATGACCGCGCACAATCCTTATCACATGCCATTCCTGATGCCGGCCGAGCGCGCCGCACGGCTGATGGCACGCGCGATCGCCCACCGCCGGCGCTTCTATGTCCTGCCGTGGCAGATGGCATTGATCGGGCGCCTGTTGCGGGTGCTGCCGCGGCCGCTTTTCGATGCGGCATTTGCCCATGCACCCAGGAAACCCCGTGCACCCGGCTGAATCCGGCGTGATGCTGTCCGATCCGTGCAAGGATTGGGCCGGGACCCGCCATTCCAGGGTTAATGCCACGGCGCGGATCGCGTGCCTGGTGCCGAGCATTACCGAGTTGCTGTTCGCGCTGGACCTGGGGCCGCAGGTGGTCGCCCGCACCGGATTTTGCGTGCATCCGCGCGATGCGGTGCGCCGCGTGCCCAAGATCGGCGGCACCAAGGATCCGGACCTCTCGCGTCTGCGCACGCTCTCACCCACGCATCTCGTGGTCAACGTCGATGAGAACCGGCGCGAAGTCGTCGATGCCGCGCGGGCCTTCGTGCCCAACATCATCGTGACGCATCCGCAATGCCCCGAGGACAACGTGCGGCTCTATCGCCTGTTGGGGGCGGTGTTCGACCGCGACTCGACGGCAGCGCGGCTCGGCGATGCGCTGACCCTCGCGCTCGACGCACTGCGAAGCGTCGCCGCAACGCTGCCGCGCGAGCCGGTGATCTACCTCATCTGGAAGAAGCCATGGATGAGCGTAGCCGCGCCCACCTACATCGGCGCCACGCTGGCGGCGGCGGGCTGGGACGTGGTTGCGGTCGCACACTCCGCGGCGCGCTATCCCACGCTGGCGGATGACGATACGGCATGGGCAAGCGCGCGGCGCATTCTTGTTTCGAGCGAGCCGTTCGCGTTTCGCGCGCGCGATGTCGCGTCCATTGCCGCCGCGCGAAACCGTCCGGCCCATCTGGTCGATGGCGAGATGACCTCGTGGTACGGGCCGCGGGCGATCGCCGGCCTGCGCTATCTTGCCGATCTGCGCCGGGAAATTGCGCAGCCGTCAATCGCCGGCGCTTGAATGCAGAAGCCGCCTGCGCGGCGGGCCGGGCAGCGATTGCAGCTTACAGCGGTACGCGCAGCCCGACCGTAACGCCATACCCGTTGCCGTCGCTCTTGCCGCCCGTTGCCGAACCGTTGATGAAAGCGGTGATGCGGCCGATGTCGGTGGAGGCGCCCACGGTGAAGAGCGCGTAGTTGTCGTCAGGACGGTAGGCGGGCACGGTGAACCGGCCGCTGACGCCGTAGATCGACGCCGTCACCTCGCGATCGTCGGCCTTGGCTTCATGCTCCCAGGCGACGCGTGCGAACGGCCGGAAGGCCCCGAACGTGCCTGCCGCCTGCCAGCCCAGGCTCGTCACCAGTGACTGTCGCCGCTGCTGGTTGAACGACATGGTCGTGCTCGCCGAGCCCTCCTCCGAGTACGCGCGGACCTTGATGTCCTGCCAGGTGACGCGAAGGTTGGGGCCATGGATCAGGCTCGGTCCGGCGTTGAACCAATAGCCGCCGAGAAGCCGCGCCGTCGTCGCGTAACCGTGGGTCGTGCCGCTCTCGACCCGCGTCGCGGCGCCCAGCTGAGTGATCGGTCGCCCGCGCCAAAACCGCCGGCGGCGCGACTCTAATTCGTGATCAATGCCAGTCGCCTGCCGCCGTCAACGAGTTTCACCCGCTCGCCTTCCCTTACCGCGGGCTTGGCGCCGAAGGTCAAGGTTCGCGTGGCGCCCGAGTCGAGCTTCACCGCAACGGACCAGTACGACTTCTTGTTGCGGTTCTTCTCGATCTCGTTGCCGGCGTACGCGCCGCCCGCGGCGCCCACCACCGTGGCCGCGGTATTGCCGCGTCCGCTCCCGATCTGATGGCCAAGGACGCCACCGACCAGACCGCCGGCAACGAGCCCGACCCCGGAGCCTTCGCCCTTGCGCTCGACGTATCGAACCGATTGCACGCGACCGCAGTCATCGCATCGGGTCTGCGCCAGCGCGGGCACCGCACCGCAGAGGTAGGCAGTGGCCGCCAAGGCAGCGACGGCATGGATGGTTCTCGCAATCATGGAAGGCTCCTCCAAACGAAATGGTTGCACGGCAAGTGCCGGCGATGCCGTTGCCGCGCTTTACTCGGCGCGAATGCGGGCATAGCTGCCCGGCGCCGCCTCCAGCACCTTAAGCTTACCCTTGCCGGGTATCCGCGGCGCAACTTCGCGGCCCAGATAAGGCTTGAGCCAGGCGCGCCAATCGGTCCACCACGATCCTTCGTGCTGCTCTGCCGTCTCCAGCCATTCGTCCGGTGAATCCGGTTTCTCATCGTTGGTCCAGAAGCCGTACTTGGTGACACTGGGCGGATTGATCATGCCGGCGATGTGGCCGGAGCCCGACAGCACGAAGCGCGACTTGCCGCCCACGATCTGCGGACCGGCGTACGTGGTCTTCCACGGCGCGATGTGATCTTCCATTGCCGACACGAAGTACGACGGCACCTTGACCTTCGACAGGTCGATCGGCACGCCGGCGAGAGTGATGCCGCCAGGCTCGCGCAGGCGATTGTGCATGTACATGTTGCGCAGGTAGAAGCTGTGCATCTGCGCCGGCATCCGCGTCGAATCGACATTCCAGTGCAGGAGGTCGAACGGAAACGGATCGCGCCCCATGAGATAGTTGTTGATCACGAACGACCAGATGAGATCGTTCGAGCGCAGCATGTTGAAGGTGTTGGCCATGTGGGAGCCTTCGAGGTAGCCGCGCTCGCTCATCTTCTTTTCGAGCGAGCTCACCTGGTCCTCGTCGATGAACACCCCGAGCTCCCCTGCCGCGGTGAAGTCGACCAGGGCGGTCATGAACGACGCACTGACGATGCGCTTGTCGCCCTTGGCGGCCATGTAGCCGAGCGTTGCCGCCAGCAGGGTGCCCCCGAGGCAGTAGCCGAGTGCGTTGACTTCGCGCTCGCCGGTCGCCTTCTCGATCGCGTCGAGTGCGGCCAGCGGGCCTTCCAGCATGTAATCCTCGAAGTCCTTGTGCGCGAGCTTTTCGTCCGGATTGACCCACGACACCACGAACACCGTGATCCCCTGGTCAACGGCCCATTTGATGAGCGAATTCTTTTCGCGCAGGTCGAGGATGTAGTATTTGTTGATCCACGGCGGAAGCACGAGCAGCGGCCGCTCGTGGACCTTGGCAGTGGCGGGCTCGAACTGGATGAGCTGCATCAGATCGGTCTGGTAGACGACCTTGCCCGGCGTGGTGGCGATGTTCACGCCGAGCTCGAACGCCTTGGTGTCGGTCATCGAGATCTTCAGTTGCCCGTTGCCGCGCTCGATGTCGTCGAGCAGGTTGTTGAGTCCCTTGACGAGGTTCTGGCCGCCGCTCGCGACCGTCTCCCGAAATACTTCCGGATTGGTCATGGCGAAGTTCGATGGCGCCAGCGCGTCGATGTATTGGCGGGTGAAGAAGTCGACCTTTTTGCGGGTCGGCGCGTCGAGGCCCTCGACATTGCCCACTGCCTCGTGCAGCCAGCGGGCGGTGATGAGGTAGCTCTGCTTGATGTAATCGAACAGGAAATGCTCTTCCCAGTCCTCGTGCCTGAAGCGCTTGTCGCCTTTTGCCGGCACGGCCACGGGATTCGCGGGCGCGCCCAGCATTTTCATCGTGGACGATTGCCACAGGCTCATGTAATCCCACCACAGGTTCATCTGCGATTCGGCGATTCTGTAGGGATTGGAAAGCATCCTGGCGGCGAGCTCCATGAATGCCTTGCCGACACCGATCTCATCAGCCAGCCTCGGTTTCTGGGCGTGGCGCTTCGCAAACTCGCCCATGAGATGGGCACTTTTTTCCGCGGCGGAGGCCAGCGACTCGGCCAGGGCGATCGGGTCATAACCGGACATCTTGCTGGCACCGGGGACGGCGGCGCGGGGCGCACCGGCGATGGGTTGGGCGGACATGATTGGACTCTCTCGGCGGTCAATGTGACGGTCAATGTAACAGTGCGTAGCGAATGATGCCCGTGGCGTCGTTCCGGCGTTGCACGCGCCGCGCGTGCCGCAGGTAATTGAGGTGGGCGATCACTTCTCCCAGGCCACAAAAGCGTTTGTTGACGGGGACGGCTTGGCGCGTGCGGTGGAGTAACCCGCGCAGTGTGCGCGAACCGCCTATGATATCTTTTTGGGCATCCTCAGCGTTTTGCCGTCGTTCCGCCATGTCCGTTCCCACCCACGTCGCCCGCGCCAAGCCCTCCCCTCCACGCACCGGAGCGGACGCCGAGCCGTTCTATACCATCTCAGCATTGGCGCAGGAGTTTGCACTCACTACCCGGGCGATCCGCTTTTACGAGGACGAGGGGCTCATCACTCCGGTCCGCAAAGGCCGCGTGCGCGTGTACGGCGAGCGCGAGCGGGTGCGCATCAAGCTCGTCCTGCGCGGCAAAC
>JBDUCE010000225.1:0-5045 GCA_040003635.1 Betaproteobacteria bacterium | reverse complement strand
GGGCGGCTGTTTTTGCCTCCAAAGGATCGAAGTAGCGTTGGCAGGCTGGCAGCTTTGCGTTGCGCTCAGCAGCTGCCGCGCCCGGCGCATTGCTCGTCGAGCATCGATTGCCCACGGCCCCGAGCTTGTCGAGGACTAACCAATGAAGCCTGTCTCCTTTGGTGTCATCGGGGCCGGTTCCTTCGGTCGCAAGCACATCGACACGATGCGCCATGAACCCAGGTGCAAGCTCACCGGGATTGCCGATCCGACCCCCGAGGCGGCCGCCTACGCGGCGAGCATCGGGGTGCCCTGTTTTACAACCTATGCCGAGATGCTCGATCGCGCGCGCCCCGAAGCGGCCATCATCGCGACGCCGAACGTGCTGCACGTGCCCGCCGGACTCGCGTGTGCGGAGCGTGGTGTGCACATGCTCGTCGAGAAACCGCTGGCGGACACCGTCGAAGCGGCCACGCAGCTTTCCGAGGCTGCGGAGCGCGCCGGCGTCGCGCTCCTCGTCGGTCATCACCGGCGGTACAACCCCGTCATCGAGAAGGCGCGCGCGATCGTTCAGTCCGGAGGCATCGGCCGCGTGACTGCAATTTCGGCACAATGGATGCTGTTGAAGCCCAGCGACTATTTCGACATCGCGCACCGGCGCGAGCCGGGCGCCGGGCCTCTACTCACCAACGCTGTCCATGACATCGACGACCTGCGATTCATTTGCGGCGAGATCGACTCGCTGCAGGCCATGGCGTCGAACGCGGTTCGCGGGTTCCCCGTGGAAGACACGGCCGTCGTGCTGCTGCAATTTGCCAATGGCGCGCTTGGCACGCTGACGGTTTCCGACACCGCAGCGTCGCCGTGGAGCTGGGAGCTCACGTCAGGCGAGAATCCGTTTTATCCGCGCATCGACGAGAACTGCTACCTCATCGCCGGGACCGAGGGTGCGCTGACCGTGCCTAAGCTCCAGCACTGGCGGTACGGCGCTGCCAAGGGATGGCGCGCGCCGTTGTCGTGCGAACCCATCAAGATTACTCCCGCCGACCCGCTGGTGCGACAGATCCAGCATTTTTGCCGCGTGATCCGTGGTGAGGAGCCACCGCGGATAACCGGGGCGGATGCCACGAGAACACTGGCGTGCGTGCAGGCCATTCAGGACGCGGCTCGAACGGGACGCGCGGTAAAATTGAATTGAAGCACCTCGCGGATCGCGCGCGGCCTGAACCTGCGGCGGCAGCGTGCTGGCCGCTTGTCCGGCAGTAACGTTATAATCTTGGGAACGTCGACATCTCACCGGCCCGCGCATCAGGTCGTCGAATGACGCTCAGCCCGCGTTCCGGCACGTTCCCGCGCTCGCTCCCGACGTCAGCAAGGAATCCGCATGTCCTCATCGGTGAAAGCACGGCTCCTCATCATCGTACTGGCAGGCACGACCGGATCGCTCGCCGTCGCCGAGGACCTGCGCGGGCCCGAGACATTCGCGTCGATCACGAATCAATCCGAACGCTCCCGCGCGCTGTTTGTCGAGGCCGGTCGGGTCCTCCAACATCCACGCTGCGTGAATTGCCACCCGGTCGGCGAGCGGCCGACGCAGGGCAATGACGCTCATCCGCATTCCCCGCTGGTGGTCCGCGGTCCCGACGACAAGGGTGCCATCGGCTTGCGCTGCACCACCTGCCACCAGAACGCGAACTACGAACCGTCGCGCGTTCCCGGGCATCCGCTGTGGCATGTCGCGCCGAAGTCGATGGCTTGGCAGACGAAATCGCTGGGCCAGATCTGCGAGCAGATCAAGGACCCGCGGCGCAACGGCGGCAAGACGCTCGCCGCGATCCACGAGCACATGGCGCACGACTCGCTGGTGGGCTGGGGCTGGATGCCCGGCGCAAACCGCGAGCCCGCGCCCGGGACGCAGGCACAGCTCGGCGCGTTGATCGCCGCCTGGATCGAATCCGGAGCCGCCTGCCCCGTACTCTGACGCCGATGTCGCTGCCTGGCGTCGTTTCTTGAACGAGGAGCTCTACATGTCAGTCACGCTGAACATCAACGGCACGCGTCGCGACTTCGACGGTGATCCGGACACGCCGTTGCTGTGGGTCATCCGCGACGAGCTCGGCCTTACCGGCACCAAGTATGGATGCGGCATCGCGCAGTGCGGCGCCTGTACCGTCCATGTCGACGGACAGACGTTGCGCTCCTGCTCGGCGCCGGTCTCGGCGGTTGCTGGTCGCCAAGTGACCACGATCGAGGGCCTCGCATCACGCACCGCGAAGGCGGTGCAAAAAGCGTGGGTGGACCTGGACGTCGTGCAGTGCGGCTACTGCCAGTCGGGACAGATCATGTCGGCGACCGCCCTGCTGGAGAAGAAGCCCAAGCCGAGCGACACCGACATCGACCGCGCGATGGCAGGCAATATCTGTCGTTGCGCGACCTACCAGCGCATCCGCGCGGCCATCCACGCCGCGTCAGCGCAGCTCGCGGGTTGAGGGCACCCATCATGCATCCCCTGATGAATTGTTTCCGCACCGATGAACAACGCCGGCTCATGGAGCTCCTCGGCATCGAGGAATCCACCGCGCCATTGCTGCCGCGCCGCGTGTTCCTTCAAAGCGCCGGCGCGGCCGGCCTCGCCATCGGCTTGGGGTGGCTCGTGCCCACCAATGCCGACGCAGCGCTGCCTGGTGCCGAGGGCGCCGCCACCGGTCCGCTCGCGCCGAATGCGTTCATCCGGGTGGGCACCGACAATCTGGTGACGGTGATCTGCAAGCACCACGAGATGGGCCAGGGCAACACGACGGGCCTCGCCTCGCTCGTCGCTGACGAGCTCGATGCCGACTGGTCGCTGGTGCGCACCGAATACGCACCCTCCGATCCGAAGCTCTACAACAACCTCGCGTTCGGACCACTGCAGGGCACCGGTGGCTCGTCCGCCATCGCCAATTCGTTTTTGCAATACCGCGGCGCCGGAGCGACCGCGCGGGCGATGCTGGTCGCGGCGGCTGCGGAGGCCTGGCATGTGCCGCCCGGCGAGATTCGCACATCGAAGAGCACGCTTACGCATGCTTCGGGCCGTCGCGCCACCTACGGCGAGATGGCGGCAGCCGCGAGCCGGCAGACGCCGCCTGAAAATCCGCCGCTGAAAACCGCGGCGCAGTTCACATTCATCGGCAAGGACCGCTCGACGCCGCGGGTCGATTCGCCGTCAAAGTGCAACGGCAGCGCGATGTACACGGCCGACCTCAAGCTCCCCGGCTTACTCACCGCGGTGATTGCGTGGCCACCTGGATTCGGCGCCAAGCTCGTATCCTTCGATGCCACCGACGCGAAGAAGGTGAAGGGCGTTACCGACGTCGTCGAAGTACCCGAAGGCGTGGCCGTGGTCGCCACGGGTACCTGGGCCGCACTTCAGGGCAGGCGCGCGCTCAAGGTGCAATGGGACGAATCGGCGAGCAGCGACCTCGATTCGGAAGCGCTACTGGCTCGCTATCGCGCGCAGGCCGCGCAGCCGGGCATGCCATTCACCAAGCCGACGACGATGTCCGCGGCACCTGCGGCGGTAAAGACCATCGAGGCCGTGTACGAGTTTCCGTTCCTTGCCCACGCGACGATGGAGCCGATGAACTGCGTCGCCTGGCTGCACGATGGCATGCTCGAGACGTGGTCGGGGCATCAGTTTCCCACGTTCGACCACATGTTCGCGGCGAAGGCGGCCGGGCTGCCGATGGACAAGGTCAAGCTGCACACGCTCGTGTCGGGCGGGAGCTTTGGCCGGCGCGCCAACGTGTGGAGCGACTTTACCGTCGCCGCCGTCAACGTCGCCATGGCGATCGGCGGCCGCGCGCCGGTGCGGCTGCAGTTCAGCCGCGAGGACGACACCGGTGCGGGTCTGTACCGGCCAATGTACGTCCACGCGGTCAAGGCCGGGCTCGACGCGCAGGGCCGCGTCGCAGCCTGGCAGCACACCATCGTGGGCCAGTCGATCATGGCCGGCGGACCGATGGCCGAGATGATGATCAAGGACGGCATCGATCCGACGTCGGTCGAGGGCGTCGCCAAGAGCATCTACGACCTGCCGATGCTGGCCGGGTCGCTGCATTCGCCGACGCTCGCGGTGCGACCGCTGTGGTGGCGCTCGGTCGGCAACACGCACACCGCCTACGTGATGGAAACGATGCTGGATGAGCTCGCCGCCGCATCAGGCCGCGACCCGCTCGCCTTCCGTCTCTCGCTCCTCGGCAAGAGCCCTCGTGCAGCCGCGGTGCTGAAGCTCGCGGCCGACAAGGCGGGCTGGGGCAAGCCGCGGCGCACCGGCGTCGCGCAGGGCATCGCCGTGCACGAGTCGTTCGATACCTTCGTCGCCCAGGTAGCCGAAGTGTCGATGCGCAACGGCAAGGTCAAGGTCGAGCGCGTGATCTGCGCCGTCGACTGCGGGGTGCCCGTCAACCCCGACGTGATCCGCGCGCAGATGGAGGGCTGCATCGGCTTCGCCCTTGGCGCGCTCTACTACAGCGAGGTGGAGATCAAAGCCGGCCGCGCGGCGCAGCGCAACTTCGATACCTACCGGTCGCTGCGCATCCACGAGATGCCGAGGGTCGAGGTGCATATCGTGCCGAGCACCGAAAAGCCCAGCGGCGTGGGCGAGCCAGGCGTGCCGCCGCTGGCACCGGCCGTGGCCAATGCCGTCGCCAGACTGGGGGGGCCACGCGTGCGCCGCCTGCCGTTCACGCGGGCGGGGCTGGTCGAGACCTGAAAGCGCCGCTCTCCTTGTACGGGCGCTTGCGCATCATTCGAATACCCGCGCAGCAGCAAACCGGCCAATCGCGTCGTCGGGCAGCCAGCCGCGCAACGCGTTGGCCGCGCTCGTGCTATTGGTTGCGATGGGCGGCACCGGCGTAGCCGCGGGCGTGCGCGAAAAGCGCGGCGCCGGTGCCGGCTGGATGACGCCTTCCACCTCGATGAACGTCTTGCGGGCTGCAAGATGCGGATGTTCGAAGGCTTCGGCGAGGTCGAGCACGGGAGCGACGCAGGCGTCGGTGCCTTCGAGCAGCGCCGTCCACTCGGCG
>JBDUCE010000224.1:0-5055 GCA_040003635.1 Betaproteobacteria bacterium | reverse complement strand
GTGCGGTAGTAGCAGGTGCGGTAGCCCATGTACGACTGGATGATGTCGAAGAAGGCCTGGTCGCCGGGGCGGATGAGACGATCGGTGAAATTGTGCGGGTGCGGTGAGCAGCGCTCGCCGGAAATGGCATTGATCGCCTCCACGCAATCCGAGCCCATTTCATACAACCGGTGCGTCGCGAGAGCCACGATCTCGCTTTCACGAACACCGGGCTTCAACTTCTCCGCGATGTCCTGGTACACCCCGTCGACCATGGCCGCCGCCATGTTGAGGAGTGTCAGCTCGTCGATATTCTTCACCTCGCGCGCCTGCAGCAGGGTCTGCTGTCCGTCACGCACTTCGATGCCGAGCTTCTGCAGCTCCAGCATCATCGGCGGCTCGACGACGTCGATGCCCAATGGCATGTCCCCGACACCTTCGGTATCGAGCAGCGATTTGATCTCCCGCGCCGCATCGCGGAACAGTGCGTAATCCCCGCCGACCGCGCCGCGCAGGCCGGTGAGCCCGGCGCGACAGTGATCATGATGAAGCCATGGCGCATGCAACCGGTGGTGGCGCGCCGCCGAGCCGAAATCCCAGATATACGGATCGCCGTTGCCGGTGAGGAGCGAGTAGCGGGTGAGCTTGTCACGCGCCCATTCGCCGATCACCGTGCTCGTGATGTAGCGGATGTTGTGCTGGTCGAAGCACAGGAGTGCGCCCAGGCCCGAATGCGCCAGGGCGGCGCGGGTGCGCGCCAGCCGGTAATCGTGCAGCCGCCTGAAGTTGATCCGCTCCTCGAAATCGACCTGCATGTGCCCGGGTGATTGCAACGGACGATCCCAGTGGTGATGAGGGTCGATGTCGTCGGGCCGCAGGATGCGAGGCTCGTCCGCTTTCTTTTTTCGTGCCATGCGTTTCCTTAAGGCTCTCTCCGCTCGTCGCGGTGGGCGCGCGCCCCATCGTCGTCGAACGACATGTCGTGCACAGAAGTGGTGTCGAGGCCGCTTACATGCCCCGCCGCCTTCAACAGGCAACGCCATGATGTCAAATGTTTATTTGCAAAGGTTCGAAACTTGCTACATGCTCTCCCAGGACACGCCGTTTGCTGGTATCGCTGCTTCGCGCGTCAAGGGGAAGGTGCGCGAAGAAGAGGGACTCCCCGGTTTCGAGATTTTGGCCGCGCAGAAATCGCGCGGCCTTTTTTTTGGCGCTATCAGACTTCGCGTATATCGCACGCTTTTGCACATCGGTTCGCAAGCGAAGTAGGCGAGCGCTCGTCACATGCTCCGCCGATACTGTCCCCCGACATCGAACAGCGCAGTGGTGATCTGGCCCAGCGAGCACACCCGGACGGCATTCATGAGCTCGGCGAACACGTTGCCGTTCTCGATCACGGTCTCCTTGAGCCGCGCGAGCGCTGCAGGCGTCTCGGCGGCGTGTAGCGCCTGGAAGGCCGCGAGTCGCGCGAGCTGCGATTCCTTTTCCTCAGCCGTCGAGCGCGCCAGCTGCACCGTCGGCGTTGCCGTCTCCGCGTGCGGATTGCGGAACGTGTTGACACCGACCACCGGGTAGCTGCCGTCGTGCTTGCGATGCTCGTAATAAAGTGATTCTTCCTGGATCTTGCCGCGCTGGTAACCGGTCTCCATGGCGCCCAGCACCCCACCGCGCTCGCTGATCGCTTCGAACTCCTTTAATACCGCCTCTTCGACCAGATCGGTCAATTCCTCGATGATAAACGAGCCCTGGTTCGGGTTCTCGTTGCGCGCCAGCCCCCACTCCCGGTTGATCACGAGCTGGATCGCCATCGCGCGTCGAACGCTTTCCTCGGTGGGAGTGGTGATGGCCTCGTCGTACGCATTGGTGTGCAGCGAGTTGGCATTGTCGTAGGTCGCGATCAGCGCCTGCAGGGTCGTGCGGATGTCATTGAACGCGATCTCCTGGGCGTGCAGGCTGCGGCCCGAAGTCTGGCAGTGATACTTGAGCTTCTGGCTGCGCTCGTTCGCGCCATACTTGTTTTTCATCGCGATCGCCCAGATCCGGCGCGCGACGCGCCCGAGCACGGCGTATTCGGGATCCATGCCGTTGGAGAAGAAGAACGACAGGTTGGGCGCGAAATCGTCGATGTGCATGCCGCGCGCGAGATAGGCCTCGACGAAGGTGAAGCCATTGGCGAGGGTGAACGCGAGCTGGCTGACCGGGTTCGCGCCGGCCTCGGCGATGTGGTAGCCCGAGATCGATACCGAGTAGAAATTGCGAACGTTGTGATGGACGAACCATTGCTGGATGTCGCCCATCACCTTGAGACTGAATTCGGTGGAGAAGATGCAGGTGTTCTGCCCCTGGTCTTCCTTGAGGATGTCCGCCTGCACCGTCCCGCGCACGGTGGAAACCGTCCAGGCGCGGATCTTTTCCGCTTCGTCATCCGTCGGCTCCCGGCCGTTGTCGGCGCGGAACTTGTCGATCTGCTGATCGATGGCGGTGTTCATGAACATCGCCAGGAGGGTCGGCGCGGGCCCGTTGATGGTCATCGATACCGACGTCTTGGCATCGCACAGGTCGAATCCCGAATACAGCACCTTGAGGTCGTCCAGCGTGGCAATCGACACCCCGGAATTGCCTACCTTGCCGTAGATATCGGGGCGGCGGTCGGGGTCGAAGCCATACAGCGTCACCGAGTCGAAAGCCGTCGACAGGCGCTGCGCCGGCATCCCATCGGCCAGCAGGTGGAAGCGCCGGTTGGTGCGAAACGGATCGCCCTCGCCCGCGAACATGCGCGTGGGATCCTCGTTCTCGCGCTTGAATGCAAACACCCCGCCGGTAAAGGGAAAGCTGCCGGGAACGTTTTCCCGCAGTTGCCAGCGCAGGATTTCGCCGTCGTCCTCGAAGGCGGGCAGCGCCACCTTGGGGATGTGCGTGCCGGACAGCGTGGTCGTGGTCAGCGCGGTGCGAATCTCGCGATCGCGGATGCGCACCACATATTCATCCCCGGAATAGGCCTTGCGCGTTTGCGGCCACATTTCCAGGAGCTTCCTTGCCCTCGGATCCATCTGCCCCTCGCGCGCCGCGCACAGCTCGCCGAGCGCCCCGACATCGGCCTTGCCTTCCGCAGCCAGCATCGCTTGCGCCCCGCGCAACTGGGCCCGCTCGCGCGCAAGGCGGCTCTGGGTACGCGCCCAGCCGTGATACTTTCGCACGGTTTCCGCGATCTCCGCGAGGTAGCGCGTGCGCGCCGGCGGCACGATCACGTTACCGGCGGACGATTGCTTGATGCCGGGGTCGGGAAGAGAGCCCTCGCCCAATGTCAAACCCTTGCCGGCGAGATGGCGGGCGATGGCATGGTAGAGCGCGGTCACACCGTCGTCGTTGAAACGCGCCGCGACGGTGCCGTACACCGGCATCTCGTCGGGACGCGTCTTCCATTGGTCGTGGTTGCGCTGGTATTGCTTGCGCACGTCCCGCAGCGCGTCACTCGCGCCTTTGCGGTCGAACTTGTTGATGGCGACGAAGTCGGCAAAATCCAGCATGTCGATTTTCTCGAGCTGCGATGGCGCGCCAAACTCCGGGGTCATCACATAAAGCGAGGCGTCGGCGAGCGGCGCAATGGCGGCGTCGCCCTGGCCGATGCCCGAGGTCTCGACGATGACAAGATCGAAACCGGCGACCTTGCACGCCGCGATCACTTCCGGAAGTGCCCGTGACACCTCGCTGCCCGCGTCGCGCGTGGCCAGGGAGCGCATATAGATGTTGGGGTGCTCGATCGCATTCATCCGGATGCGGTCGCCCAGCAAGGCCCCTCCGGATTTGCGCCGCGAGGGGTCGATCGAAATGATCGCGATGCGCAGGCGATCGCTTTGATCGACGCGAAAGCGCCGCACCAGCTCGTCGGTAAGCGAGCTCTTGCCGGCCCCTCCCGTCCCGGTCACCCCGAGCGCCGGCGCATTCGCGGTGCCCGCGCGTCGATGCAACTCGGCATTTACGTCCTCGCCGACCGTTCCCGCTTCCAGCGCGGTAATGAGCCGTGCCAGTGCCCGCGTGCGCGCGAACGGTGTACCGGCGGTGAGCTCGTCGAGCTCGGCCGCCGCGACGCCGGCCGCATCGCGATCGGCGGCGGCGATGATCTCGTTGATCATGCCCTGCAAGCCCAGCCGCTGGCCATCCTCGGGCGAAAAGATCCGCGTCACGCCATAAGCATGCAGCTCGGCAATCTCGGACGCGACGATGACGCCGCCGCCGCCGCCGAACACCTTGATATGGCCACCGCCGCGCTCGCGCAGGAGATCGAGCATGTATTTGAAAAACTCGACGTGTCCGCCCTGATACGACGAAATGGCGATCCCGTGCACGTCTTCCTGCACGGCGCAGTTCACGATCTCCTGCACCGAGCGGTTGTGACCGAGATGGATGACCTCGCACCCCGATGACTGCAGGATGCGTCGCATGATGTTGATCGACGCATCGTGACCGTCGAAGAGGCTCGCGGCGGTGACGAAGCGCACCTTGTGCTCGGGCCGGTAGATGATCGGCTGCCGCGTAATCGAAAGATCGGTCATGGAATCCTCGCCCAAACGGAGGGGAAGCGGATGCACGCCGGCACCCGTCATCACCTCGGCTTTCAATCCCGTACTCTACCGGCACCCGGCGGAGGCGGACGCTGCAGCCCTGCGCCGGTGATTTGCCGCGGACCTCGCCGCGCTGCCCGCATGGTGCAGTCCAGGCTCAGTCAACGAAGTGCTCCGCCAGCCTACTTGACGTTTACGTTAACGTCAATTGAACCGGATCGCCCCCGGACGGGTCCTACACCGCGTCAACCCACCCCCTCTTGCCTCCAGCCCACCTGCAAGCCCACGCCGGCCCTATGCTGGCGGCCCAACTATTAGCCCCACCCATGCCCAAGTCAAATTTCCTCGCGATGGTCCGATCGACGTTGCTGCTCTTGCTTTGCTCCTGGTTCAGTGTCGTCACCCTTGCGGCAGTGCCCGCAGGCGTGATCGAAGGCCCGGCCGTGGAAGGCATCGCCGAGTACACGCTTCCCAACGGCTTGACCGTGCTGCTGTTCCCCGACGCCACCAAGCC
>JBDUCE010000223.1:0-5058 GCA_040003635.1 Betaproteobacteria bacterium | reverse complement strand
GTTTTGTCACTTACTTTGGGAAAGCTCAGTAATCGCGCGACGCGGGGATGACGATTGAGTTTTGTCACTTACTTTGGGAAAGCTCAGTAATCGCGCGACGCGGGGATGACGATCAGGCGAACATGCCTTGCAGGAACCACTCGCCGTCATCACCGTACCGGCTGTCGCGATAAATCCATAGCATTTCGCCGCGCGGACTTTCGGCCGTGAAGTAATCGCGCCGGATATCCGCGCCATCCCACCAGCCGGACTCGATACGCTCCGGGCCATCGCGCAGGACCCACGGCCTGGTTTCGAACGTGGCTCCCAGCGGGACAGGCTCGCTCAGCAGCCAAAGCGGACGTGCTCCCGAGGGCAGCGGGGTTGCCTTGACACCCGGGCGGGTCGTGGAAGATCGAGGCGGCGATGCGCTGGCATTCCCCGAGTGTGCTTGCCATGCGCGCTCGGGACGATGCTCGGAAAGCGGTGCCACGCGAAGGACGGCATCTTCCCCCAACCGGGCCCGCAAACGATCGAGCAATGGCACCGTGGTGAGCGCCTCGTCGCCGGGCAGAAGTCCCAGATTGCGTCCCGTGAGCGGCGCGGTGACCTCGCTCGCGAGCACGATGCTCTCCACCGGGGCCGGCAATGCCACCCGCGCCAGCCGTTCGCGCAAGACCGTGGTGAGATGCGCGGGTTCGCGCGCCGGTGCAGCGAGCGCAAAGCGAAGGGTGGTGGCCGGCACTCCGGTGCGTACACCGATGTAGCGTTCATGCGCCATGACGATTGAAAGCTCGATCACGCCGCGACCTCGCCCGAGGAGCCATCCCGATAATTCATGCACCAGGCGATTGACGGCAAAGCCAAGTGCCGCCACTTCGCTGATCGGCACCGGCAACTCGAGCTTCCCCTCATAGCGCGCCGGCGCAATGAAAGGTAATTGCGGATCGGGCGCCAGACCGCGGGCGCGATCGAGCGCTGCCACGAATTCGCCGCCGGCCCGACGTGCCAACCCGTCACGGGGCAGGGCACACGCTGCGCCAAAAGTCGTGACGCCGGCGGCACGCAACAGGGCCACCACATCGGCGCTTGCGCCAAGATGCGCGAGTGATAACGGCGCCAGCGCATCGGCGAGACCCTCGCTCCGGGTAACGGAGGGTCCCTGACCGGCGCGTGCCAGCAACAGCGCTGCGGTGGGGTTGGGCGCCCATTTGCAATGCAGGGAATAACCCAGGGCTCGAATGCCGTTCACGATGCGCTGCAGCAGCACACGCAGGCCGCCAAAAAGCCGCAAGCTGCCATCGATCTCGGCCAGCAAGGCCTGCGGTGGCGCGAGACTTACCATCGGCGTGAACTGCGTGAGCCACGTGGCCACGCCGGCCAGCGCGCTGGTTTCGGCGTCGAGCAGGCGATCTCTCAACACCAGATCCGGCGCGAGCGCCAGTGCGGCCGAAACCGATTGACCAGGCGCAATTCCCGCGGCACTGGCCGCCTGGTTGGCCGCGACGACAAGGGGATAGTTGCCGCCGCTTGCAATCGCCAAACGCGAAGTGCCGGAGGTGACGGGGGATTGCCCTCTGGTGAAAATTTCGAGCGGCAGATCGGGCAAAAGCAGGCAGATCCAAAGCATGGTGTCAGCAGGCGCACGTGCGGAGTGTGAATAGGGCCCTGAATCAATTCCAGCGTCCGGTACTCGTGCGCGGATCGGAGCGGGTGAGGGTGGCGATCCCGGACCGGGAGGCGCCAAGTGAATGCACAGCGGAATGCACATCGAGCAAAATGGGATGCACCACTTCGCCGCCGCGGCGCTTTAACACCTGCACTGCGAGTTGGCCTTCCTGCGGTGCCAGCGCTAGCCGCAAGGGGGCAGCGGCCGCCACTGCGTGCTGCCCCGGCCGCCGCCACAGCACACCCCATGTGCCACCATCGCGGGCGGCGACTTGCAACCGGCGCAATACGCGATCGTCCGGGGTGGCGAGCCAGGCGAAAGCAGCACCGCATTCCGGAGCGCGCAGGGCTTGCTCATAGGCCCACAACTGATCGGTTGCCGTGGCGCAGCGCACGAAGATGAAGCGGCTGAGATCGAGACCAGCGGCCGCCAGGGCCGGAGCATAAGGCACGTGCGGTGGCGCGATCCAGACAATGTCGCGGTGCCCCGCCTGCAAGCACGCCAGTGCGGGCAAAGTGAGCGAGATTTCGCCGATGCCCTCGCGCGCGAGCAGGATTTCAGTCAGGGCGCCGGTGGGCCAGCCACTACCCGGCAACACCGCATCGAGAGCCGGAAAACCGCTGGCAATGGCCGCAGGCTCGGGTGCGCAATCGCCACCGCGCCAGATGGCGGGGTTTTGCAACACCAGGGCGAGGGAGTGCGTCACTACCGAGGATTACCGAGCTCAAAGCGCCCTGGTGGTGCGGATCACGCCCACCCCGATGCCTTCGATGACCAGTGCATCGCGCTTGCCCTCGACGAGAATCGGGGCAAAGTCGGGGTTCTCGGCCATGAGCATCACCTGGTGGCCGCGGCGCTTCAAACGCTTCACGGTGACTTCATCGCCCAGTCGCGCGACGACGATCTGGCCTGATCGGGCTTCGTTGGTCTTGTGCACGGCAAGAAGATCGCCATCGAGGATGCCGGCGTCCTTCATGCTCGAGCCTCGCACCCGCAACAGGTAATCGGCCCGCGGCATGAAAAGCGCGGGATCGAGGCGCACATGCGATTCGATATGCCCGGTGGCAAGGATCGGGCTCCCTGCGGCCACCCGGCCCACCAGCGGCAGCCCCGCGCCGGGCAGATCTGGCATCTGCGCAAGCCGCAGCCCGCGGGAAACGCCTGGAAGAAGCTCGAGCGCACCCTTGCGGGCCAGCGCACGGAGATGATCCTCGGCCGAGCTTGCCGTGCTGAAGCCCAGGCCCGCGGCGATTTCTGCGCGTGTGGGTGGCATGCCTGCGGCTTCGAGATACCGGCGAATCCAGTCCAGGATTTCCTGCTGTCGCGCAGTGAGTTCCGGCAGGGCAGCGATGGGAGGCGGCTTCATGAAGTACCGTATATGTATGCGGTACCGTTATTATATAGGGCTGGGCGTGCAGGTCAACCGCTCACCCACTTTCGGCCAAGCGAGACTCCTTAATCCGCGCCCGGCCACCCCGAAGCCACTACCATCAACCGCGAGGTTTCCCGCCAGAAGCCATCGCTGTCGAGAGCCAGGCCCGCCACCAGCTGGGCCTGCGTCGAGCCCGCAAAATGGAGCGCAAGGCGTGCCGCACATTCGCGGGGCGTGAGGATTGTGCTGCGCGTCACCGCGACGTTCTGGATGAGCGCCGGCGCCATCCAGTTGCGCTTCCCCGGCAGGCTCCAGGCACGCGTGCGCTGGAGCAAACGGTTTATCGGCCATGACCCGAAGCGGCACCAGCGTGGCCCGCTGGTTTCATCCAGGCCCGGCGCATCCGCAGCGTCGAACGGGTGGAAGATATGACCTTGCAGACACGCCCGGGGTGTTATCGGCAGCGCAGCAAGATGGCGCGGCAACGCAGCGCGCGCGAGTGCGCTCTGGGAAAGCGGCAACTGCGCATCGACCATGTGTCGCCATTTGCGATCGAGCCGATCCTCCGGATGGGTGCCCACGAAGCGCGAAAGATCATCGCCCGGCGGACAGTGCAGGAAGAACTTGTAGCCCGTTTCCAGATGCTGAATTCCCGTGAGCCGGGGGAGGGTCAGGATGAAGTCGAGCTCGCCGCGTACCTGATGGCCATCACGAACGGCGAGTCCGGCCGCGTGCACCATTGCTCCGGGCAAGTGCGTGAACCAGAATTCCCAGAGCGCTTCGGCGTAGCGTCCCAGTTGCCGGGCGTTGGAGCGAAGCAAATGCTCGGATAGCGGCCGCGGATCGGCGTCGAGTTGTTCGAGCCACGCCGCCTGATCGCGCAAGGTTGTCTCGCGCCACGCGTCCTCGAGGATCGGAAAGGGACTTCGATCCGGTGCAATCAACGTCGGCGCCAGCACCAGCGCCACGAGCGAGCGCACGTCCGGAGAGCGCATCCGGCGCAGCAGTGCCGCGCCATCGTCGGTGGTCGACTGCGGCCGTGCACGTCCGGCAGACAGGCGGGCAGGAGGGTCGCGCGAGAGCGGCGTTGGGGCGTGGAAGATCACGGCCCGACGATTCTACCCGCGGCCTGCACGGCGGGCGGGACCGGGCCGCAAGCTGCCGGGCGGGATGAGAAGTGCGATGCGGTATTGACGATGGCTCTGCGAGAGCGTGCAATACGCGAGTCTTCCCTTGTGCGCGGTTCCGGCGCCGCCGGCGCGCCACGCTCGAGGCCTTTCATCCATCACAGGAGCGTTCGCATGGCCACCAAACCCGCATCGAAAGCAACGTCCGGCCGCAAGGCGTCCAGCGCAAAACGCTCTGGGCCCAAGGCGAAGCGCCCTTCCGGTATGGCGGGCGGAAGCAGTGCCCGCGCCAGTGCGGCCAATCCGTTCGCGGGCATGGCCGACGTGGGGCAGATGGCCCGGTTCAAGGACATGATGACCCCCGAGCAGGCCTTCGAGCTGTATCGGCAGAATGCCCGTCTCGCCCTCGACATCATCGACTCGGCGATCGAGAGCACCGCCAAGATGCGCAAGCTGCAATTCGAAGGTGAAGAAGAGGCCCGCGCCTTTCACAAACGGGTGGCGCGAAGTGCGGCCGAAGCGAATAACCCCCAGGCGCTGCTCGCCAGCGGCCAGAACGTCGGGCAGGAGGCCATGCAAAAGGCCATGACTTACTGGAGCCAGATGTTCGAGCTGGTGGTGGAGATGCAGAAGCGGCTTTTTTCCGTGATCGACAATCAGATGGAGAGCGTGCCGGGCGTCAAGCAGGCAAAAGCGGCCATGGCCATGCTGCCCGACCTGGGGCAGGCGCAGAAGCTCATCAGCGCCATGCAGGGTGTGATGGCATCGGGTGGCCCCGCCTTCGAATCCATGCAGCGCGTGATGAGCGATTTCACCAAGATGGCGCAGCCTGGCAGCAAACGCTGAACCGGGCGGCGGGGGGATCGCGTCGAAGCGCGCTCCCCGTCGTAACGGCGCGTGGTTGCTATTGC
>JBDUCE010000222.1:0-5064 GCA_040003635.1 Betaproteobacteria bacterium | reverse complement strand
CCTTGTTTGTAAATGCGGGCGCGCTCGAACTTGAATGGCGCGCCGATCCGCCGCGGCGCCGATCGCCGGCGTCGGCGCCGCTGGACCTGTGCGGCGCAGCGCGCCCTTCGCCGCCGGCCTATGGCGCGTTTGAAGATATCCGCAAATGTCCGGATGCGCGCCGCAAGGAATGACGGCGCGGGCCGGGATTCGAGCTACGGTAATTTCGCCAGCAATCCGGCAAGCGCGCGCGTCACCTCGCGCCGGGAACAGCCGGCGACGAATTCCGGGTTCGCAGCACGGGCGGTGCGTGATCGCAAGGCGGCAAGAAATCCCGGTAAGGCGGACGCGATGCCCTCCATCGAGTCGAGCGGAATGATCGGCGCCACACCGGCCCGGCGCATCAGATCCGCGGTATCGCCGTTCGGATCCGTCAGCGCGAAGATAGGGCGTCCGGCGCGCAGGTACTCATACGTCTTGGCCGGAATCTGACTGTTGCAGTTTGCCGCCTGCATGACGAGCAACGCATCGGCACCCATCATCTCCGACAGCGCAGCGCGGTACGGGATGGCGGGAACGACCGAGATCAGGTCGGCGATGGCATGTTCCTCCGCGAGCGCGTGCAACAACGCGTCATTGGCACTCGCCCGAAAGCGGAACTCGACACCGCGCGCGTCGATGAACCCGCCCCGCTTGAGCTCCGCCAGCGCCCGAAAGAGTTGCGTCGGATCACGCTCGGAGGTGTAGACGATTCCGCTATGCAGGATAACGAGTCGATCGACGGAGGCCGATCCGCGCGCCGCGGAGGCTGCGACCCCCGGGCCGGTGAATGCGTCCTCGTCGTATCCGTTCTCGACAAGCTCGAGACGATCGGCAGGGATGCCTGGGTAGCGCGCGCGGTAGTCGCGCAAGGCTCCCGGCGAGGTGAACAATGAATAGCGTGCATGGCGGAGCGCCTGCTCCTCTATCCACCGAAAGCTTTTCCATACTGCCGGATCTTCGGGATAGCCCTCTTGTGCCATTGGATCCCGAAAATCGGCGATCCACGGCAATCCGGTAATACGTTGAAGCACAATTCCGATGAGATGCGCGGTCGCGATCGGGTACGTGGAATAGAGGGCCCGGATGCGATGTTTTCGAATCAGCGCAAGACCGGAAATCACGCCGCCTGCCAACCAGGAGATCCAGCGATCCGGAATGGCGAGCAGCCGCGGATACCGTCCCCCGATCGCCAGATGGCGGGCGGTATTGAGCGCGAATGCGCGCTGGACGAGCAGCCCCGGTGGAACGTCCGCGAGCGAGTCATCCGCCACGTCTTCGTAGGCTTGGGGATTTACGGTCAATACGATCGGATTCCACCCGAACTCGGGCAGGTAGCGACAAAAGCCGAGGGTGCGCTGAATCCCGCTGCTGCCCCGAAGCGGCGGGAAGTGGAACGCAATCATCAGCACCGCGGGCTGATTCGTCCGATCCATTCGATCGTCCTTTCGTTCACCGCGTCACGCCAGGCGCTGCTGGAGAAAGTGTGGTCGCTGCCCGCAAATGCAGTGAGCTCCGACGTCGGGCCGCGGAAGAGATCGGCACGCTGCCTGTCAGCCGCGACCCACCCCTCGAACTCACGAGCGGTCAAATCACTCCCACTCAACAGGAACAGCACCGGTCGTGAGAACCGGGTCCAGCCATCGTGCATCCGTTGCAGATAACCAGGTGCGGCCGCCTTGACTGCGGGGCTCGCCGCGTCGCGCAGATCGCCCGCAAGGCTCCCGGCGCTACGCCCGATATCGAACTTTCCGCTCAGGATCTTGCGCCAGAATGCAAGCGAGGTTAACCGTCGCAGGTAATAGTGCTTCAGCCGCGCGGATGCTTCGGCGTGCGGCGAGCGGACCCACGGGTTGACGGCGACAAGGGCAGCGACCCGCGTATCGGAAGCGGCGTACATCAAGGCCGCGGACGCGCCATCGCACAGGCCCCATAACACGACCTTCGCCACGCCGGTCTCGCGCCGGAGGGCGTCGATCGCAGCCGCCAGATCATCGCGCACGGACTCGAACGTTCGCGCCTCGCCTTCGCTGTCGCCCATGCCGCGATAGTCGAAGCGAAATGCCGGGAAGCCTTCGCGGGCCAAAGCCCGTGCCAGCAAGGCAAAGTGACGATGACTGCCGACGCGATATTGGGGACCACCCACGACAATAACTATTCCAAGGCGCGGCGGGTTCTTCGCTGCCGCAGGCGTCGCCAGGACGCCCACGCACGCGTCGCCATTGCAATCGAAGATGACAAATCGTTCAGGCGCTGCCGCCGCGGGCACGGCACCCTTATTCATCGTGCGCCCGCGGCATCGCCGGCAACACGCGCGATAATCGCGTTTGCCGTGGAGGTGATCAGCTCGGGCGCTTCGGTGATGTCTTGCGTCGCCCAAAAGGATGGGCCCCGCACCGCCGCCAGGTCGAGCTCCGCCCCTGCGCCCACCCATGCCGAAGCAATGGCGGCGGCCGCCGCCGAAGTTGCCGCCGGCTCGCTGATAGTGGTCTCGCGCCAGACGATCGGGCACGGCGGGCAGGCCAGATCACCGAGCGCTACCGCCTCGGCGCCGGCGACCAGGGCCGGATGAAGGTCGTACCCCGAAATTTCGATCGATGCGCCGGATTGCAATGCCGCACGCAGCGATTTCGGATCGGCACCGGCGGCGCTGCGGCCGGTCATCTGCTGCGCAGCGGCCAGACGCAGGAACTGATTGAAATACGAACGTCCCGAGGCGACCGGCTGCCAGAGCAGCAAAGCGGAGGGCGCAATGGCGTTCGTCGCGACCAGGTCCGCGGCGAGGAGCCCGCCCAGCCGCAGTCCCCATAGCAAGCAAGGGACGCTCACGCGCTCGCCCAGCCATCGCCAGGCGGTCAGCACGTCGCAGCGCCAGTCATCCCATGTCGCCACGCCATGCTCGCCGGCACTGTCGCCGGTTCCTCTTGGATCAAACAGCGCGACGGTACCGCCGAGCCTTGCCAGCGCCCGCGCCTGCAGGGCGGCCATGCGTCGCGATTTGTTCATTTCGTCGAGCGCCGCAGGGACATAGAGTGCGGCGAATCGGGGAGCCATTGCCGGCGGCGGTTCCCAAAGCACCGTCGCCAGCGCACCGCCCGAACCCTCGAGGAAATGCCCGCTGGCGCGCGGGCGCGACGTGCTCAGATGGTCTTGGAGGCGACGAAGTCCACGAGCGAACCGAAGCTGGCAAACGTCGCACCGCTGATTTCGTCATCATCCACCGTGAATCCAAAGCGATCTTCGAGCGCCGCTATGACGTTCACCACGGCCATCGAATCGAGCTCCGGCACCGCGCCGAGCAATGCCGAATGCGCCTCGAGGCGGTCGGCTCGGCCGCCCAGGCTCAAAATGTCGCGCAAAATGTCACGCACCTGATTTTGCAGATTCAAACGGGTCCTCCTGTGGTGTTTTATCCGGAGCCGCCAGTGCCGGCACGGTTCGGTACGGCAACAGCGTCGGTGGCGTCCTGCGGAAGCGCTTCAATCCAGGTTCGAATGGTACCAAGATCGACTTTCCCATTGGGGCTGCGCGGAAGCTCGCGCAGGGCATGAAAACGGCTGGGAATCAGATGCAGCGGAAGGTATCGGGCAATCGTCGCGTGCAAGGCTTGGTCCCCCACCACCGCCGTTTCGCATTCGAAGACTCCGTGCAGCTCGTCGCCGATCAAGAGCGCGCAGGCGAAGCCCCGGCCGCACCGCATCAATGCCGCGGCGATGTCATCGAGCTCGACGCGCTCGCCGCGAATCTTGACCTGGGTGTCGATACGGCTGCGGAAAAACACGTGCTTCCCCACGCGATGCGCCCAGTCGCCGGTGAAGTAGCCGAATTTTTCCCTGCCGTCCTTTTCATAGCGGCGAAACTTTGCCGCCGTTGCGTCGGGGTCATTCCAGTACCCTGCCGCCAGTTGCGGCCCGGTAATCACGATTTCACCGCAGGAATCGTCCGGCCCGTCGATGAGATCGATGCCGATGCCCGGTATCGGGTCGCCGATGGCCACCGTCGATTGGCACGCTTCCTCATAGTTTGCGGAATCGAGCCGAAGCAGCGTGCAGGAGACGGTCGCTTCGGTGGGTCCGTAGGTATTGTGGACGATGACATCCGGCCGGGCTGCGAAAATGCTCTCGACGTGCAATCTTTGCAGCGGTTCGCCGCAAAACGTGAGCATGCGCAGGGTTTGGAAATTCTTCCCGGTCGCCTGCTTGATCTTGATCATCGAGGTGAGGACGCTTGGCACCGAGTTCCAGATCGTCAGTTGATGGCGCCTGACGGCCGCGGCGGGCATCAGCAGATCCGCGCCGGTTATCGGCACCAGCGCGGCACCCGCGCACAGCGCTCCGTAGATGTCGAGGACACTGAGATCGAAGGCGATGTTCGCGTGCTGCGACCAGCGATCGTTCGCACGCACGTCCATGGCGCTCATGACCCAATCGACATAATGGCTGAGCGCGGCCTTCGAGATCATCACGCCCTTGGGCCGGCCCGTGGTTCCCGAGGTAAACATCACGTAGGCGAGCTCATGCGGCTCGGCCGGGGCGGTGAGCTCGTTCTGTCCCAGGGATGCCACCGTTACCAGCCGGGCGGAGGGACAGAGGGCGCGCGCCTCATCCGCAAGATCGGCATTGGTCACGATGATATTCGGCCCGAACGCCTCGAATGTCCCTCGCCGGCGCTCGGGCGGGGCGGCGACGTTGGTGGTGGCATAAAAGCCTCCGCTGACACCCACCGCGAACATGGCCGCGAAGGCTTCCGACGATTGCGGCAGATGAATGAGAACGCGGCTTCCGGCCTGTGCATCGACCAGCGCGTACGCAAGGCGACGGACGAGGCTCGCGAATTCGGAATAGCTCACCACCCGACCGGCGTCCACGACGGCCGGCCGCTGAGGGACCTCTCGTTCCGCGGCCGCAAAACGCGCCAGATACGACAATTCGGTGTCCGCCATCACCACGCTCAACTTCCCCCCATATTCCCTGTCCTCCGCCACCCTGCCCTCAGCACCTTTGCTGAAAAGTGGCAAAGAGCGACGTATTGCGACAGATGATCCAT
>JBDUCE010000221.1:0-5066 GCA_040003635.1 Betaproteobacteria bacterium | reverse complement strand
CAGCACCTCCTCTATGATGTTTGGCGGCGGGACGGTACCTCGCTACGGGACCGCTCCGAGCGGTGTGCCCATGCTCGCGGATCTCTCGGTCGGGTCTCGTCATTCTATCGGCTGCGGCCCCTGCAACGAGCCGCAGAAGCTCGCAGCGGCAAAGGGAGAGAAATGCTGACAGGCGACATGCTGCGAAGATCGGCGCAGCGCTTTCCCGCAAAAGCAGCGATCATCGGGGACGATGTTCGGCTGAGCTATTCCGAGCTCGACGCGAGCGCTAATCGTCTCGCGCACGCGCTGATCGGGACTGCAAGCCGGAAAGGGGCCAAGGTCGCGATTCTCTCGCGCAACCTGCCGGAGTATGGTGTCGTCTTTTTCGGGACTGCGCGCTCGGGACTGGTGCTCGTCAACATATCAATTCTGTACGCACCCGAAGAGCTCGCGTATGTGCTCGACAAGTCGGATAGCGAGATTCTCATTTTCGATGGACAGTTCACGGAGAAGGTGAGGGCAGTACGCGACCGTTGCCCGAAGCTGAAACACTTCATTTGCATTGGCGCGAGCGATATGGCCGGTGTGGTGTCGTTCTCAGACTTCGTGGTCGATCATCCGCCGGGGGAGCCGGAGGTTGCCATCGCCGAGCATGATCCCTTCTGCATGACCTATACCGGGGGCACCACTGGCCGGCCAAAGGGCGTTTTGTTCAATCATCGCGGTCGGGCACTGACGGCGCACACCGTTGCCTTCGAAGAGGCCCTTGACGAACGCGACGTGGTCGCGATCGTGACGCCGCTCTTCCACGTTGCGGCGCTCAATATCATGTTTCAGCCGGCAATGCTGGTCGGCGCCACCTGCACCTTCGTGACACCATGGTCGCCCGAGAAATTCATGGATGCCGTATCGCGCGACAAGGTCACCGCGACCTTCATGGTGCCGACACAGGCGAACCAGCTGGTTTCGCATCCGCAGTTCGATGCGCAGAAGCTTGCAGGGTGGCGCAGGATCTCGTTCGCTGGCGCACCGATGCCGGACTGGGTGCAACTCGAGCTCAAGAAAAGACTGCCGCAACTCTTGGTCACCCAAATCTACGGCCAGTCCGAAATGGGCGTGCTGACCGCCCTGCGCGACTGGTATCTTCCGGCGAAGCTTGGCGCGGTTGGACGGCAGGCGTTCAATGTGGAGGTGGCGTTGTTCTCCGCCGGGGGCCAGCGCGTCGGCCCCGGCGAGCTCGGTGAGATCGGTAGCCGCGGCGACAACCTGATGATCGAGTATTACAACGAACCGGAACAGACGGCCGCGTTTTTCAAGCTGGGCGCGGGCTGGGGACTCACCGGCGATGTCGGCATCATGGACGCGGACGGGTTCATCACCTTGGTCGATCGCGCCAAGGACATGCTGATCTCGGGGGGCGAAAACGTTTACCCGAAAGAAATCGAGGACGTCCTATATCAGCTCGATGGCGTCTCGGAATGCGCCGTGTTCGGCATCCCGGATGCGAAGTGGGGCGAGCTTCCCGCCGCGTATGTCCAACTCAAGCACGGCGCTCGCTTGAGCGAAGAAGAAGTCATTGCGCACTGCACGCGTCACCTGGCGGAATTCAAGCGGCCCCGCGTGGTGAAATTCGTGACCGAGTTTCCAAAAACGCCCATTGGCAAGATTCAGAAGAATCTGCTCAAGGAACCGTACTGGAAGGACTGCACCAAGCAGATATGAGCACCGATCCGTACGTACGCTATACCAGCCTGACGCTCACGCGACACCCCGATGGCATTGTCGAGATCATCATGGGGTCCCCGGACAAGCTGTCGACGGCAGACCACCACATGCATCGCGAGCTTGCCGAAATCTGGCGCGATGTCGATGCTGATCCAGACACCCGCGTGGCGATCATTCGCGGGGAAGGCAAGGGGTTTTCGGCTGGTGGAGATCTCAAGCTCGTCGAGGACATGGCCAGCGATTTCGACGTTCGCGCGCGGGTCTGGCGTGAAGCACGCGACCTTGTCTATAACCTCATCAATTGCTCAAAGCCAGTGGTTTCGGCGATGCACGGACCCGCAGTCGGGGCGGGTCTCGTCGCGGGACTCCTTGCGGACATCTCGATCGCGGCAAGGACGGCGCGCATCATCGACGGCCACACCCGGCTGGGCGTGGCGGCCGGCGACCACGCGGCGATCGTGTGGCCCTTGCTGTGCGGCATGGCGAAGGCCAAGTACTACCTGCTTCTGTGCGATCCCGTTTCGGGAGAGGAGGCCGAGCGGATCGGCCTCGTATCCCTGGCGGTGGACGAGGCAGAGCTCATCCCCAAGGCATTCGAGGTCGCGAAGCGGCTGGCCAACGGCTCGCAAAGCGCGATTCGCTGGACCAAATACAGCCTCAACAACTGGCTGCGGCTTGCGGGCCCGACGTTCGACACGTCGCTCGCGCTCGAATTCATGGGCTTTTCCGGTCCGGACGTGCGCGAAGGCGTCGCGAGCCTGCGGGAGAAGCGCCCGCCGACATTCGATACAAAATTGCCGTTGTAGACGCCGACACAGCGAAGGAATTCACTGTGGATCTTCGCATCGAGGGAGAGACCGCGCTGATCCTCGGGGGCACCCAAGGTCTCGGCCTGGCCTGTGCGCGCGCGCTTGCGCAAGCCGGCGTGCGCGTGCTGCTCAATGGACGGTCCGGCGCAGCCTTTGAAGCGGCACGCCGTCACCTGCCCGACGCCATCTTCATCCAGGGCGACCTCGGTGATGCGAATGCCCGCGCCGACTTGTGCGGCTCCGCCGAACGGTTTGCCCCGGTTTCCATCGTGGTGACCAATGCCGGAGGCCCACCCACCGGGCAGTTCGAGGAGATCACGTCGCAGCAATGGCGCGACGCGTTCGAGATCAATGTTCTCGGCCTGCTCGAGATCGTGCGCTTTTTCCTGCCCAGGATGAAGGAGCGAAGATTCGGCAGGGTGATCAACATTACGTCTTTCGTGGTCAAGGAGTTGTATCCCAACATGTCGCTCAGCAATGCGCTTCGCGTCGGCTTGACGGGCGCCATGGGATCGGTGGCGAGAGAGTGCGCCCCCTACGGCGTCACGATCAATGGCATTCTGCCGGGCCTCATGGACACGGGCGCGCTCGAGCGCGTCATTCGGGATCGCGCAGTGCGTAGCCACGTGGACGAGGCCGCGGTCAAGCGCGAGATGGCCGACAGCGTGCCCATGCGGCGGCTCGGAACTGCCGACGATTTCGGGCCGATGTGCGCGTTTCTGGCATCCCGGCTGGCGGGCTATGTCACGGGCCAGAACATTTGCGTGGATGGCGGGCTCACCAAGAACGTCATCTAAGGTCCGAGACAGGGCTGCACCCGACACACACTGTTCGAATTCATCTGAATTCGAATTCATCTGAGGGAGAAACTGATGTTGCGCAAGACGCTGCACATTACCTTTGCCGCTGCTACGTTTTCGTTTTCGGCACTCACGATTGCTCAGAGCACTGTATCCGGCGACGTCGTGCGTATCGGGGTGCTGACGGACATGAACGGAACATTGTCGGACCTCTCGGGAGCCGGGTCGGTCATGGCGGTACGCATGGCGGTGGAAGATTTTGGCGGCAAGGTGTTGGGGAAGCCGATCGAAGTCCTGCAGGCCGATCATCAAAACAAGGCGGACGTCGGCTCCAGCATTGCTCGGGAATGGATCGATCGGCAGGGTGTCGACATGATCAGCGATCTCACCAATTCGGCGGTGGCGCTCGCGGTCGTCTCGCTTGTTCGGGATAAATCGCGCGTTGCCATCGTCAATGGTGCGGGAACCACCCGGATCACCAATCAGGATTGCACGCCGAATAGCGTGCAATATGCCTGGGACACCTTCGCCATGGCGTACGGTACCGCAAAGGCCATCGTCAGGCAGGGCGGAGATACCTGGTACTTCATCACCGCGGATTACGCCTTCGGACATCAAAGCGAGAAGGATGTGAGCGAGGTCGTCATCGCCTCGGGAGGCAAGGTCCTCGGCAGCTCGAAGCATCCGCAGGGCACCAACGATTTCAGCAGCTTCATTCTGCAGGCGCAACGGTCCGGAGCCAAGATCATCGGTCTCGCCAATGGCGGCGCCGACACTATCAATTCCATCAAGGCTGCGCAGGAGTTTGGCCTCAGCACCAGCGGCAAGCAGAATCTGGCGGGGCTGGCGGTCTTTATCACGGACATTCATAGCCTCGGCCTCAAAGCCAGCCAGGGCCTCATTTTGACGGCAGCCTTTTATTGGGATCGCATTGATGAGACGCGCAAATGGTCGCGACGGTTTTTCGATGGAGTGAAGAAGATGCCCACGGCGATTCAAGCCGCGAACTACTCGTCCACTATGCACTATCTGAAAGCGGTGCAAGAGGCGGGAACGGACGAATCAGCAGCGGTAATGGCCAAGATGAAGTCCATGCCCGTCAACGATTTCTTTGCTACGAACGGCCAAATTCGTCAGGACGGCCGGATGGTGCATGACATGTACCTGATGCAGGTCAAGACGCCCGAGGAATCCAAATACCCGTGGGACTATTACAAGGTCCTGGCAACCATTCCCGGCGACCAGGCGTTCCAGCCCCTCTCCCAATCGACGTGTCCCTTGGTCAGAAAGAACTAAGGGAACCCCAAGTCGACGGTTGCAGAACATGAAAGGGATAGGCATCGCGAGCGCGTCATCGCCCGCGAGCAGACCGCGGCGCACGAAGCTCTGCAGTATGTGGCGACGAATGGTGGGCAGGGCAGCACCCTGGGCGGCGGCATCGCGGTGCAGGAAGTAACGGAGTCGCTTTGGCACCGCGAGCACCCACTGCCGCACCGGCAGGCGCGGGATGACATGCTCGGCGAGATGCGCCGCCGTCTCGATCATGCGCCGGGTGTTGCACGACGGGCACACGCCGCGTCCCTTGCCGGAGAAGGCAATGAGGAAGTCGTGCCCGCACTCCCCACAATGGGCACGGGTGAAACCATGGGCGAGGATGCTGCACGTGAGATAGCGGCGGAACTCTCGCTCGACGTGGACCGGACCGGATCGCCATCGACGGTCCCGTCGCGGGTAAGCGCGAGCCAGGTCT
>JBDUCE010000220.1:0-5094 GCA_040003635.1 Betaproteobacteria bacterium | reverse complement strand
TGACCGGCCTGAAAAGCAAGGCAATGACCAGCCCTTGCGGCAAGATCCGCATCCCCATCAACGAAAGCGCTGATGACAAGAGCCAGATCCAGGAATATCTCGTCGCGTATCACGGCGAGGGCATCCAGCACGTGGCGCTGGCGACGGACGAGATCCATGCGACCGTCGAACGGTTGCGCGCCGCGAAGGTGGACTTCCAGGACACTCCGGACACCTATTACGAAATGCTCCCCGAGCGCCTGCCCGGTCACGGCGAGGACGCCGCGCGCCTCAAGGCCAACCATATCCTCCTCGACGGCGCCCCCGCGAAGGGCGAAATGTTGCTGCAGATCTTTACGAAGACGGTGATCGGCCCCATCTTCTTCGAGATCATCCAGCGCAAAGGGAATGAAGGCTTTGGCGAAGGGAATTTCCGGGCGCTGTTCGAATCCATCGAATTGGATCAGATTCGGCGCGGCGTGCTGAAGGCGTGAGAGAAAGCAGGGTCGGACGCGACTATCTCTTTGCGGACTTCGGTTGGCAGCAGCCGGCAGCGCGAGGAAACTCGGCGCCGACCCTACCTTCCACCCAGATGCCGATGCACCCATGCCGCCGGGTTGCGTGTAACATTCGGCGGCGATGGCCATCAGGGTTTATTAGTGCTCACTCCTCTGGGATTCTCGCTGCTCCGCCATCTTGCCGATGGCACCTTCCATTCCGGCGAAGATCTCGCCGCCAGCGTGGGGCTCACCCGCGCCCGGGTTTCGCAGGTGCTCAAGGATGCCGAGGCGTCCGGCCTCGCACTGGAGCGGGTCAAGGGCCTCGGCTACCGCCTGCTGGAAGCGCCGCGTTTTCTTGACGCCAAGGCGGTGGGCGCCCGGTTGATCGGCATCGGCAAGGAGCAGGGGGGGCCGGCGCCCGTGGTCATCGAAGTCGTCGATCAGGTGGACTCGACGTCCTCGGAGCTCATGCGGCGCTCGCAACGCAGGGATATCCACGGCATGGCGCTGGCGGCGGAATGGCAGACCGCGGGCCGCGGCCGGCGCGGCCGGACCTGGACGGCTGTGGTGGGCGGCAGCCTCACGTTTTCATTGGGATGGCGCTTCGAGCAGGGCGCGGGATTTCTCGCCGGCCTTTCGCTGGCGGCAGGAGTCGGTGTGCTGAGGGCGCTCGAAGCCGAAGGGTTTACCGGGGTCGCGCTCAAGTGGCCCAACGACATCATCCATCGGCACCTGAAGCTGGGCGGCATCCTGATCGAGCTCAATGGCGACGCGCTCGGCCCGTCGACCACCGTGATCGGCATCGGCCTCAACGTCCGCTTGCCTGAGGCGGTCCGCAAGGATATCGATTCCCCGGTGACCGACCTGACCAAGATCGCCGGCAAGAAGTCGACGGTGGTGGATCGCAATCGCCTGTTGGCGAGGCTTCTGTCCGACCTCGCTGCGGTGCTCGAGCAGTATTCGAACGAGGGCTTTGCACCTTTTGCCGCGGAGTGGCAACACCGGCACGCGTATCAGGGCAAGCCGGTGCGATTGCTGCTGCCCGACGGCGCAGTGGTCCATGGCAAGGTCGCCGGCGTGGACGCGAGCGGCGCGCTGGTGCTTGCCGATGGCCCGCGGCGGGCGCGCTTTCTTTCCGGCGAGATCTCGCTCCGCCGCGCCTGACGGTCAGGTTCCATCGGGACTGCGGCGATGAGTCAGACCCTGGTCATCGACCTCGGGAACAGCCGGATGAAATGGGGGCTGCACGGCCCCCATGGCTGGACGAGCCTGGGTGCGATCCCGAACAACGAGATTGGCACCCTTACCTTGCGCGATTGGCAAAACCTGCCGCGTCCGGTGCGCGTGGTCGGAGTCAACGTGGCGGGCGAAGCGGCGCGGGTGCGGGTGGAGGCCCAGATCGCCCGGTGGCGGCTGACCCCGCAATGGCTGCTCGCCACGAGTGCCGCGTGTGGTGTCATCAACGGCTACCGGACGCCCGGCCAGCTCGGGCCCGACCGTTGGGCCTCGCTGGTGGCGGCTCGCCACCGCACGCTGGGTATCGAGCTTCATCCGCCTCCGGCCATCGTGGTCAATGCCGGCACCGCGGTAACGATCGACGCGCTCGATGGCGCGGGCCGTTTTCTCGGCGGGCTGATCCTGCCCGGGTTGCGGCTGATGTTGCGCTCCCTCGCCGAAAATACAGCGGCGCTCAAGATGCCGCCCGGCGCATTCACCGTGTTTCCCGACAATACGCCTGACGCCCTGTATTCAGGGGCCGTGCAAGCCATCGCCGGTGCGATCGAGCAGTTGCGCGCACGCGTGGCCGACAGCGAGCGGGTTCCTCTATGCTTTCTTTCCGGCGGCGCAGCACAGGAAATCGCGCCCTACCTTACCGGACCCGTGGACCTCGTGGATAATCTCGTGCTGGAGGGCGTGCTGGCGTTGGCCGCGTGACGTGCTCCGCCACGAATGCGCACTCTCTTCATCCTCCTGCTTTTCGCCAACCTCACGCTGTTTGCCTACACACGGCTCGACAGCGTGGGCAGCGGCGAGGGCATCCGCCTCACCCAGCAGGTGCAGCCGGAAAAGATTCGCCTGCTCACCAATCAGCAGGTGGCCGCCTTGGGACCGGACAAGACCTCCGCCCTTGCCGACGTATGCGCGGAGTGGGGGCCGTTCAACGAGTCCGAGCGCATCCGAGCGCTCGCCGACCTCGAGCCGCTCGCCCTTGGCCGTCTGCTCACCCAGAAAAAGGTTGACGCGAATACCGGCTACTGGGTTTTCCTGTCGCCATTTTCGTCCCGTGCGGCGGCCGAGCGCCGACTGGGCGAGCTGCGGGCAACCGGCATCAAGGATTTGTCGGTAGTGGAGAACGCGGGCCAGCGCTTCGCCATCTCGCTGGGCGTGTTTCGCACCGAAGACGCCGCCAACGCGCGTGCGGCCGATCTCGTGAGCCGCGGCGTCAACGGGGCCCGGGCCGGTACGCGGCAACAACTGTTGGCGCTCACCACCCTGGTCGTGCGCGATCCGCCGGCGCCGGTCATCGCCCGCCTGCGCGAGTTGCAGAGCGCGTATCCAGGCGCCGAGGTGCGCGTGGGCAGTTGCGACAGGACGCCCTGACCGCGCGGCAGCAGGTTGCGGCACCACGTCGGGGGACGGGGGACCTAGGATTGCTCCCAGGGAAGTCCCGCCTTGCGCCATCCGCCAATGGTGTTGCGGTGATGCTCGTCGTCGAGCGCGCCTTCGAATCCTTCGAGAACGTTATAGACCTCGCCGAAGCCCGCCTGCTCCAGCATTTGCCCGGCGCTGATCGAGCGCTGCCCGCTGCGGCAAATCACCACCACCGGTCGGTTCATGCTCGCGATCTTGCGCACCTGCCCCACGAAATGCGGGTTGATTTCCCAATCCGGAACGTCGTTCCACGCGACGTGGTGCGCGCCAACCGGATGGCCGACGAACAGGTATTCCATTTCGCTGCGGCAGTCGATCATTACCGCCTGCGCATTCTGCTCGAGGAACTGCTGTGCTTCATTTGGCTTGAGATGTTTCATGGCGATGAATTTAGCACGCGCGGTTCCCCAGTCAAGCATCGCCGCCAGGCGGCACAGTCAAGCCGGCCGGGGGGCGCAAGTTGACAATGGCGGCTCCTGCCCGTACCTTCAAGGTCAAGCGCCGATTTGATTCGGGGGTAACCCTGCAGCTTGCGGGCGCTATAAAAATGCAGCTAAAGCGGCTTTCGAAACGAAACCCGCTCGGCGGCAAGCTGAACGGGTTTTTCATTTGGTGCCACGACTTCGCCATGGGCTACGCCACCGACAAGACCGCCGCCATCACGGCACTTCTGCGCCGCCGAATCCTGATTCTCGATGGGGCGATGGGCACCATGATCCAGACCTACCACCTCGGCGAAGAAGGCTATCGCGGCCCTCCGGCGTGCGGCCTCGTCGATCATTCGCATGACCTCAAAGGGGACAATGACCTCCTGGTGCTGAGCCAGCCGGACATTGTCCGTGCGGTGCACCATGCCTACCTCGAGGCCGGCGCGGACATCATCGAGACCAACACCTTCAACGCGACTTCGATCGCGCAGGCCGACTACCGGCTCGAAAGTCGCGTGCGGGAGATCAATGGCACCGCCGCCGCACTGGCACGGGAATGCGTCGATGCATGGACGGCGAAGACGCCGGACCGGCCACGCTTCGTCGCGGGGGCACTGGGTCCGACCAATCGCACGGCGTCGATCTCGCCTGACGTCAACGATCCCGGCGCGCGCAACGTCACGTACGACGCACTGGTGGATGCCTACCGCGAAGCGATCGAGGCCCTGGCCGAGGGAGGTGCCGATCTTTTCCTGGTCGAGACGATATTCGACACGCTCAACGCCAAGGCGGCGCTGTTCGCGCTCGAATCGTTCTTCGACGACGCCGGGCGACGATGGCCGGTGATCATCTCGGGCACCATCACCGATGCGTCGGGGCGCACGCTGTCCGGGCAGACCACCGAGGCCTTCTGGAATTCAGTGCGCCACGTCCGTCCCCTCGCGGTCGGCTTGAACTGTGCATTGGGTGCCGCGCTGATGCGGCCTTATATCGAAGAGCTGTCCGGGGTCGCGGATACTTTCGTCTCGTGCTATCCGAACGCGGGCCTTCCCAATCCGATGGCGGAAACCGGCTACGACGAGACGCCGGATCAGACGGCGGGCCTGCTCGAGGAATTTGCGCGCGCGGGATTCGTCAACATCGTCGGCGGATGCTGCGGGACTACCCCGGCGCATATCCGTGCGATTGCGAAGGCCGTCGCCAAGTTGCCGCCGCGCGCCGTGCCCACGCTCGAGCTCGAACCGGCGTGACAGCGCGGGTTGCGTTCCGGATCGACGGGATGGGCCGGGAGGCCTTCGCGTGAGCCTCGAGCGGGAGGCGCGCCTGCCGTCGCGCCCGATGCGCCTCGCCGGGCTCGAGCCGCTCACCATCGGCGACGACACGCTGTTCGTCAATGCCGGCGAGCGAACCAACGTCACCGGCTCGCGGGCGTTTGCGAGGCTGGTCCTCGCCGGCGATTTCACCGGCGCCGTCGAGGTCGCGCGGCAGCAGGTGCAAAGCGGCGCGCAGATCATCGACGTCAACATGGACGAGGC
>JBDUCE010000219.1:0-5107 GCA_040003635.1 Betaproteobacteria bacterium | reverse complement strand
GCGGTGGCTTACGAGATCCTGGGCCGCAAGTTGTTCGGGTTCTCGTTCCAGGGAATCGATGACATCGGCGGTTATGTGCTCGCCATCACCGCCGCCATCGGCGCGTCGTTCACGATGGCGATGCGCGGCCATACCCGCGTCGACGTGTTCCTGGTGCGCATGCCTGCCGGCGGGCAGCGCATCCTCAATGCGGCTGCGATGGTGACGATGGCCATCTTCGCGGGCTACGCCGCGTGGCGTGGTCTCGCGGTATTGAGCGAGTCGATCGAGTTCCAGAGTGTCGCTACCAATCCGCTGCAGACGCCGCTGTGGCAGCCCCAGGTCCTCTGGCTTACGGGTCTCGGGTTGTTTGCGTTGATCTCGCTTGCGTACGCCCTGCACGCGCTGGCACTTTATTTTCGTGGCGGCCCCGAGCTCAATCGCCATTACGGCCCGCAGAGTGCGCGGGATGAGCTCGAAGCGGAGCTCACTGCCCGCGCCGAGCGCGAGGCGCAGGCGGTGGAAGGGACGCGACCATGATCACGATGACATCCGCTGCGATCGGGTTTTTCCTGCTGGTCGGGCTGATGGCGCTGGGCCTGCACGTCGCGTTCGTGATGTTCGCGATCAGCATGCTCGGGGCCATATTTTATCTCGGCTGGCCGGCGACGCTGGAGTTCGGAACGCAATACTGGGGTGCCACCAACAATTTCGTGCTGGTCGCCATTCCGCTGTTCGTGCTGTTGGGCGAGCTCCTGGTTCGCGGTGGATTCACCGATCGCATGTACCGGTCGCTCTCCGATTGGCTGAACCCGTTGCCAGGCGGGTTGCTGCATACCAATATCGGCGCCTCCGCCATGTTTGCGGCGGTGTCGGGCTCGTCGGTGGCGACCGCTGCAACGATCGGTACAGTGGCGATTCCCGCCTTCAAGGGCCGTAACTACGACCCGCGGCTGGTGCTGGGGACCATTGCTGCCGGCGCGACACTCGGCATTCTGATTCCGCCCTCGATCAACATGATCATCTACGGCGCGATGACCAATACGTCGGTCGGCCGCCTGTACGCAGCCGGCGTGATACCCGGGTTGCTGCTCACGGCGTTGTTCATGGCGGTGATCGTGGTCGCGTGCTGGTGGAAGCCGTCTCTGGCCGGCGCCGTGTCGGCGGCGGCGCCGCTGCGCGAGCGGCTGTTGCGCCTCATCGACCTGCTGCCGCCTGCCGTGATCTTTGTCGTCGTCATGGGCAGCATCTATCTGGGTTGGGCGACTCCCACCGAGTCTGCCGCGCTGGGTGTGGTCATGTCGCTCGTGCTGTGCGCCGCCTATCGCAAAGTCAATGTGAAGATGTTGCACGAATGCTTTGTTACGACCATCTCGGTGACCGCGATGATCATGCTGATCGCCACCGCGGCGTTCTATCTCAATTTCGTGCTGGGGCTCATGGGAGTGCCGCAGGCGTTGGCCGATTTCGTCGGCCGGCTCGGCGCCTCGCAAGGTCAAATGATCCTGATCCTGACGGTGTTTTATCTGATCCTCGGCTGCTTTCTGGACGCCCTGGCGATGATCATCGGCACCATTCCGATCGTGTTCCCGCTGGTGGTCGCCTTGGGAATCGACCCGGTATGGTTCGGGATCTTCCTGGTGGTAATGGCGGAGCTCGCGCTGATCACACCGCCGGTCGGCATGAATCTGTATGTCGTGCAAGGCATCCGGAAAGAGGGCCTCATCACCGACGTGATCGTCGGCACGCTGCCGTTCCTGTTCATGATGCTGTTGCTCGTATTGCTGTTGTGGGTGTTTCCGGGCCTCGCGCTGTGGTTGCCTCGCGTGTCGTTCGGCTGACCGGTGTTTCGTAACGCATCCAACGCTTCAAGGAGTGGCGACAGGCCATGAACAAGCGCGTACTGCTGGGAATGCTGACCCCCTCGTCCAACACCACCCTCGAGCCCGTGACCACGGCGATGATCGCGGACTTGCCGGAAGCCAGTGCGCATTTCGGCCGGTTCAGGGTTACCGAGATCGCACTTTCGGGCCAGGCGCTCGGTCAATTCGACGACAGCGAGATTCTCCGCGCTGCGGAGCTGCTCGCGCATGCCAAAGTGAAGGTCATCGGCTGGAACGGAACGTCTTCGGGCTGGCTCGGCTTCGATGCCGACGAGCGACTATGCCGCCGTATCACCGATGCCACGGGAATTCCCGCGTGCACGTCGGTGCTCGCGCTGAACGAGATTTTCCGCCTCACCGGTGTCAAGCGATTCGGGCTGGTGACGCCGTACCTCGACGACGTCCAGGCCGCCATCATCAGGAACTACGCCGCCTCCGGATTCGAATGCGTGGCAGAGCGCCATTTGGGAAAGCGCGATAACTTCTCGTTTTCGGAAGTCGACGCCGACGAGATCAGGCAGATGGTGCGCACGGCCGCAAAGGCGAAGCCCGACGCGATCACGATCTTCTGCACCAATCTCCGCGGCGCCCCACTGGTCGAAGAGATGGAGGCCGAAACCGGCATTCCGATCTACGACACCATTGCCACCGTGGTGTGGCAGTCCCTCAAGCTCGCCGGCGCCGACCCCAGGCGCATCACCGCCTGGGGCCGGCTGTTCCGGGAGTTCGCTTGAACGTCATGTCGACGCTGACGGCTACCGATCTTCGTCTGTTGCGCGCGGCCATTGCGGTGTCGGCGCGGGCACGTGCGCATGGCAACGAACCGTACGGTGCCGTCCTGGCCGACGCTGACGGCAATATGCGTCTCGACGCCGAGAATACGCAGGTCACCGGGCGCGACTGCACGGGTCACGCCGAGCTCAACCTGATGCGCGCAGCGTCGCGGGACTTCGACCGCGATGAGCTGGCGCGATGCACTGTCTATGCAAGCGGCGAGCCCTGTCCGATGTGTGCCGGGGCGATCTACTGGGGCGGGGTGGGGCGGGTGGTGTTTGCGCTTGATGCGGCCACGATGGTAACCCTTGCCGGCGAGGCGGCCGACGAGATCGATCTTCGTTGCGCGGCGGTGTTGGCGCACGGTACCCGCGCGGTTGTGGTCACGGGCCCCGCGCTCGAAGACGAGGCCCGCCAAGTGTTCGACACGCGGCCAGGATTCGCGAACCAGGATAATCATTCATGAGCCGTTACGATCTTGTCGTGCGCAATGCACGCGTTGCCACCGCGGCGGATGTGTTTGCGTGCGACATCGGCGTCAATGACGGCCGCATCGTAGCGCTTGCCGCTCGACTTTCGGCGGGTGTCGCTGAAATCGATGCCGCCGGGCGTTGGGTATTGCCGGGAGGCGTCGACGGCCACTGCCACCTGGACCAGCCGATGGCCGACGGCTCGAAGATGGCGGACGACTTTTACTCCGGAACGCTGTCGGCAGCCTGCGGTGGTACCACCACCGTGATTCCGTTCGCCTGCCAGCAGAAGGGGCAGTCGCTTGCCGCAGCGGTCGAGGACTACCATCGCCGCGCGGAGGGCAAGGCGGTGATCGACTATGCCTTTCACATGATTGTCTCCGACCCGACACCGGAGGTTCTCGAGCGCGAGTTGCCGCAACTGATCGCGGACGGCTATACGTCGTTCAAGATCTACATGACCTATGACGACCTGAAGCTCAACGACCGGCAGATGCTCGAGGTGCTGGGCGTCGCGCGCCGCGAGGGCGCGATGGTCATGATCCACGCCGAGAACGCCGACTGCATTGCGTGGCTCACCGAGCAGCTCCTCGCCGCCGGACACACGGCACCGAAGTTCCACGCGGCGTCGCGGCCGATGGCCGTCGAGCGCGAGGCGACCCATCGTGCCATTGCGCTCGGGGAGCTCGTCGATGTGCCGGTGCTGATCGTCCATGTTTCCGGACGTGAAGCGGTCGAGCAGATTCGCTGGGCACAAGCGCGGGGCTTGCGCGTCTACGGCGAGACGTGCCCGCAGTATCTTTTTCTGGTCAGCGAGCATCTCGACGGGCACGAAGGCGCGAAATGCATCTGCAGCCCCCCGCCGCGCGACAAGGCCAACCAGCAGGTGATCTGGGACGCGCTCGAGACGGGTGTCTTCCAGGTGTTCTCGTCGGATCACGCCCCGTTTCGCTTCGACGATCCTCATGGCAAGAAGATCGGCGGAGAGAACGCGCCATTCAACGCGGTGCCCAACGGCATTCCCGGTCTCGAAACGCGCCTGCCGCTGCTTTTTTCCGAAGGGGTGATGAAGGGCCGCATCGACATCAATACCTTCGTTGCATTGACGTCGACCAACGTTGCCAGGATGTACGGGCTCTATCCGCGCAAGGGCACGATCGCCGTTGGCGCCGACGCCGACCTCGTGATCTGGAACGACGCGCTCGACATCACCCTTGCCAATGCCATGCTTCATCACAATGTCGATTACACGCCCTACGAAGGCAGGACGCTCCGCGCATGGCCGGAATTGACCTTGTCACGAGGCGAAATCGTGTGGAGCCGGCCGGAGGCGCGTGGCGCAATGGGCCGCGGCCGCTTCGTTCGATGCGAACGCCCGCTGCCGGCGCAGCCGAAGCCAGTGCCGGACTGAAGCATCGTGAGCAGCGGCTGGCAGGCCGCGCGATCATCGCTCCACGAGCGCCAACGCTAGGTGATGCGATAGTGAGCAGCGCATCACCACGATCACTTCCGCGCTGTGTCCCATGGGGGCGTCCGACTTTCCGGCCAGGCGGCACCGCGGGCCGACGCGGTAGAAGGGTGCCCGTCCGCAGTAAGGATTGCCTACCCAGCATGAAAATCTTGCGTCGCAGGCGACCTTGTCAGGCGACCCGTCCCCGGACCTGATATGCCCCGCTCAAGGGAGCGGCTCGGGCGTCGGGGTGTTGGCAAGACCATGATTTGCGTATCGCCTGCATTTCGCCTACGCAGTGGCACCCATCTTGCTGTGACGACTGATGGTTTCCATGCCGTCGCGGTGCTGTTGCCAAGGCTCTGGGCGTGGCCTCGGCAATGGCAGAAAGACCAGTGCCGATGGTCAGTTGAATCCCGGCCCTTCCACCTAATAATTGCAAAGGAATCGACATGAGCAAGCTTGCTTCTCTATTGGTCGCCGCGGGCCTCGTCGCCGCCAGTGTGCCGGCGTTGGCCATGGATGACATGAAAATGGACATGAAGGCCATG
>JBDUCE010000218.1:0-5107 GCA_040003635.1 Betaproteobacteria bacterium | reverse complement strand
GCGGCGAACACGGTGTCGCATGCGCTCTGGCTGATCGCCTGGCTGATGCCCGAGATGTGCAGCACCCGCGCCCGCCGTATCAGCGCTTCGGGCAATCCCGCCGGACGCATGCGTGCCGCCGCCGATCCCGCACGCAAGTACGAGAACTCGTGGCCGTGCTCGCCGTGTGTGACGAAATAAACACCGGTCGCCGCTTCGGCGTCCGTCTCGACGCCGGTAATGTCCACACCCTCGCTTCGCCACAGCGCCAGAAGTTGCCGGCCAAATGCGTCATCGCCCACACGCGTTACATATCCGACGCGCAGCGGCGGCGTCAATGCACGGCCCAGGCGAGCGGCGGCGATGACCATGTTGGACGTATCGCCGCCGACGCCCCGCAGGAAGTGATCCGCAGACGCGGCGCGCACCTGGTTGAATTCGACCATGGGCTCGCCGAGCGCAACGATATCCAGTCCGTCGGCGCGCGTATCGGTCATGGTGGCGAGTCGGTCTAGCGCTGCGGTAACGCGCGATACGCCGTTGCAAACGCCGCTGCCACGCCGCGCACTTCATCCGCCGTGGTGCCGGGCCGGTAAAGATTGGAGCCGGTGCCAAAGCCGCTGGCCCCGGCTTCCCACCACGGCATCAGGTTGTCCGGGCGCATGCCACCGACCGGAAATACCAGGGTGCCCCGCGGCAGCACTGCGCGCCAGGCTTTCAATGCGGCGGGCGCCAGTTGCTCTGCGGGAAACATCTTCAATCCATCGGCACCGGCGTCCAAGGCGGCAAACGCCTCGGTGGGGGTCGCCACGCCCGGTACGCAAACCAATCCCTGCCGCTTCGCTTCGCGGATTACGCGCAAGTCGCAATGCGGCATGACGATGAGCTTGCCGCCGGCGCCGCCAACGCGCGTGACCTCGTCGGGCGTCAGTACCGTGCCGGCGCCGACCAGGCAACGGTCGCCGAAGCGCTGCGCCAGGTGACCGATCGAGACCAACGGATCGGGCGAGTTGAGCGGCACCTCGAGGATGCGAAACCCCTCGCCCGTCAGCGCATCCCCGATCGAATCGACTTCAGCCGCGCTGATCCCGCGCAGCACGGCAATGAGTGGCAGCGGAGTGAGCCACGTCGCAAGCGGCAATGTCATTTCATGTCCTTATCCGCTACCAGGCCCGCCTGCGCGGCAATCCGCCACAAGCCACGCGCGGCGACATCGGGCGGCCACAATTTTGCCGAGTGCCCGGCGATCCCGAACGCAATCCGATAGCGGTTGCAGAGCGCGGGCGCGCCAAGCAGCCACGGCGCCGGAAGCGCTGCTTTCTTTGCTCCCGCCCACGCACAGCCCGCCGCGACTTCGCTGCCGATCAGCACGCCGGAAAGATAATCGGCGGTGCCTTCCGGGGGCAACTCGCCGAACAACGCCAAAGTGCGGGCGCCGAAGATCTGATGCAGCAATTCGCCGCCGGCAGCAGCATCGATGCCGCTCCGCACCCCGCGCTCGAACGACTCCGATTCGAACGGGGGATCGCCTTGCATCATACGGCCAAGGATGCTGTGCTCGCGCAGCATCGCGAACACTTCACCTGTCATGTAGCTCTTGAAGGCCACGATGGCCCCCTCGATGACGACGGTCCATTTGCCGTGTGTTCCAGGCTGCACGATCAGCGCCGTATCGTGCGCAGCGTCGAGGAGTCCGGCAACCTGGGTCTCTTCGCCGCGCATCACGTCGGGCACGCCGCCGTCATCGCGGCAGGTGAGGCCGCCCACGATGCCAAGCTCGCTTGCCGGAGTATGCACGATCGCCTTCGCCAACACCGAAAGCGCCGCCGGACATGCGCTGTAGGGCGCTTCGATCCAGCCCTGGCGGCTCCCGATCATCCCGCATGCCAGGCGAGGTACCCGCAGTTGACGCCAGTCGCCGAGAAGAGTGTCGAGCGCCGCCGCAAACGCGCCGTTGCCCACATGTGCAATCCCCAGTGGCGCTGAACGCTGATCGAGGATGCGACCCGCTGCGTCGAGACGATAGGCTCGCGCCGAGGTGGTACCCCAATCCAGCGCCAGGAGTGCAGTAGGTTGTGCCGGGGTCACGTGAGCGCGAAGGTAGCGGACGCGCTGGAGCGGGTCAAGGGCGCGGATGAAGGGCGCGTCCAGCGCGCCCGAACATCATTTCGGCTCGGACGCGGGCGTGTCCAGGCCTTTCCATCGCGACACTGCCAGGTCGTCGGTAATGCGTGCCTCGACCCATCGCGGACCGTCGGGCGTTGCTTCTTTCTTCCAGAACGGCGCGCGGGTCTTGAGGTAATCCATGATGAATTCGCACGCGGTGAAGGCTTCACCGCGATGGGCGCTCGTCACTGCCACCATCACGATCTGGTCCATTGGCTTCAACGCTCCGATGCGATGAATCACCAGCGCGTCGTAGATCGCCCATCGGCCACGGGCTTCGTCGACGATCGCCGCCAACGCCTTCTCGGTCATGCCGGGATAGTGCTCGAGGGTCAGGGTGGCAACGGCATGCGCATCGTTCAGATCACGCACCGTGCCGATGAACATGGCCACCGCACCCACGCGCGCATCCCCGGCCCGAAGCGCTGTGATCTCGCTTCCGGCGTCGAAGTCTTCCGTTTGAATGCGTATGGGCAAGGCTGCTCCTATCCGCCGGTGACAGGCGGAAAGAAGGCGATTTCGTCGCCCGTTGCAACGGGCGTTTCACCGCTGGCCAGATCGTGATTGACCGCGATGCGCAATGCCCGTCCAGGCGCCAGCTCTGCGGCCCATGGCCCCCCGCGGGCAGCCAGCCAGCGCGTCAACGCGTTGACGGTCCCGATTTCGGCGGGTAGCGCGATTTCCTCGCCGCCGGTGCCGAAAGCTTCACGCAGACGGGCGAGATACACGAGGTTTATGGTGTGGGGCATTTCCAATGGCGATGACCGCGAGCGCAGGCACGCGCAGAATGAACGCCATTGCGCAGATGTGCCAAGCGAAACGGCGCGGGCGCACCCAGCCGGCGTCAGAACCGGAACTGCAGACCGAACGTGACCTGATCCGATTCCAGAGGAGAACTGCCGATTTCGCCGGCGAACCGTCCGAAACGGCCATATTCGAGCCGCAACCCCAACGCCGAGGTCATGTCGTAGCGGACACCGAGCCCGTAATTCACGCCGTCGCGCAACCGGCGCGTATCGACCGTGGAGGCAATACTGCCGGCGAACGTCGGCGCAAAATCGGTTTGCGCGTACCCCAGCCGCCCGTACAGCGCGAAGTTGCGATAGAAACTCCAGCTCGTGAACAGATCGGCGTTCCAGCTCCTGGCCTGGAGCTCCGAAAAGCCCAGGGTGGCCGACGCCGGGACCACGCCGACGCCCCGTCGCCCGCCAACGCCATCGGACGGCTTGAGGGCATACGGATCAGCGGCGTTGAACGAGGCCTCGACGGCCACCTCATTGCGCCAGCGATAGCCACCGAACAGCAGTGCGCGGGGCGAGGCGTCCTCCACCAGGCGCGGACTGAAGCGGCTCAACGCGTTGACGGGAATACCGAGCGCCATGCCTTTGGTCTCTACCCCGGCTTCGCGCAGGGCGACGCCGCCGTAAAACCCCGCGGGAATCGGCGCCGCGTCGCGCTCGGCCGCGACGGCGAGACCGCCCGACATTAAAGGCAGAATCGAGATAGCTGCCGCAACGATATGGTTTTTCACGATCTTTATGCTTCTTAGGTGATGATCGCCGGATGGGTTCGGGGTTGAGTTAACTATGGATTTCCAAGTGACTTGGGCAAGTTTGGGACGCGGTTAGTTGCAACTTGGTTTAAGTTAACCCGCCCGATCATTACGGGTCAACCGACGGCGGATATACGGTCGCCCGCACCAGTACGAATGTTGCGATTCCATCGTAATCGTCAAGCCGGAAGGCGGGAATTCGCGGCGCCGCCCCGCCGGCAAGAACCGCCGGGTCATCGGTGGCGATGCCCAGGATGCTGGCATCGGTGGGATGCAGTGGCGGCTTGCCCACGCTGGCACGCCAGATTTCCAGCTTCGGAATCCGGGCAGCCTTGAATCCTTCGACGAGCGCGACATCGCAGGGAGAAAGCCGCGCCAGCGCGTCGGAAAGGGTCGGCTCCGGGGTGCCGCGGAGCTCGTGCATCAGCGCCCAGCGCAAACCGGAGCTGACCAGCACTTCCGTACATCCCGCATTACGATGTCGCCAGGAGTCCTTTCCGGCGTGATCGACCTCGAAATGATGGTGCGCATGCTTGATCAGGGATACCGCAAGGCCGCGCTCGACAAGGCGAGGAATGACCTGCTCGATCAGGGTCGTCTTGCCGCTGCCGGACCAGCCCGCGAACCCGAACACGCGCATCGCTGACTAACGCCAGACCACGGCGATGACGATGGTCGCGATGCCCAGGACGAGATTCAATGCGACCAGCCGGGCGATCACGCCCGCCGCAGCCCCGGCAGCGGGCCACGCCTTGGCGGCAATCCCCCGCCGCATCGCGGGATAGGCGCGCAGCCGGATGTAACCGAACACCGCGATCATCACCAGACCCACGGTCGTCATGACGTGGATTGCCGGACGGACCGGGAGCGTCATGAAGAGATAGCTGCCGGATACGACGATCACCACGATCGCAATCAGCACCGCGGCAAGGAAGCGCTGCATCACCCGCTCGAGGAGCACCAGGCGCTGGGGCGGCTCGAGGATTTCCGCCAGCGCCGGTCGAAGGGCAACGTAAACGAAACCCATGCCGCCGACCCAAAAGGCCACGGCCAGAAGATGCAACAGGAGCGCGAACGGGGTCATGACAGGGTTCTTTCCAGTGGATAGCCATTGTACCGGGCGGGTGCCGTCTCAACTTGGTGAGAAGCGCCCTGCCGGTCGGCAATCCTCGATAGCGCGGCTCCCCTGACGTAGACTGGCATAACTCCTTACAGGCACCGCAGCGATGGGACTTTTTTCTGCTTTCAGACGCACGGGTGGCACCGGCGACGGCCCGGCAAATAACGACGCCGTCAAGGCCGTCGGCACCAGTGTCGCGGCGGCCGTCGAAGACTTCATTTCCGACGTGCCCGCACCGCGCACCCACGCGGTCAGCGACGCCGGCGCGGCTGCACAGCGAATCGCGCGTC
>JBDUCE010000217.1:0-5109 GCA_040003635.1 Betaproteobacteria bacterium | reverse complement strand
TGACGTTGAGGGTGGCCCGCCACGTCGCGAAGTAGCCGTCCGGATCCTTGAACTGGGCGGGGAATCGCCGTACGTCGGGCGGCGTGTGCTGGGCAAGAAGCTTCAACTGCTTCCAGTAGACGAAATGGGAAGCATCGGATGAATTGACGACGTCGGCATTCTTTATCCCCGCCTGCATTTCCTGGCCGATGCGCTGGAACACGCGCTCGGAGCCGGAACGCTCCACCTCGATCTTGATCTCCGGATAGTCGGCGCGAAACGCCTCGGCGATCGCTTCGGCGACCTTCACGTCGACGGCCGTGTACCAAACGACCTTGCCTTCCTTGTTCGCCGCGGCCAGCATCGCCGGTGTGGTTTCCTGCGCGGCAACAGTGCCTGCAAGAGCGAGCCCCACCAGGACTCCCCCCAGCACGCGCGTCGTTTGTTGCTTCATCTGTTCCCTCCTTCGTGGTGAAAGCTTATGTGGTACATCCGGTCAGCGGACCAGTCCGCGGCAGCGCTCTGCGGGAAAGCGTACGGCAACCTTCGCGCCGGCGGGAATGTCGACGTGCACCGGCGCCGTGATCACGAGCTCCTGGCCGACATCGACGACGTAATCGCGATGACTGCCGAGATACGCATGCTTGCGCACGGTACCATGGAGCGTGTTGTCCGGCTCCTGCGCGAGTTCGGGAAGCAACTCGAGATCGTGCATCTTGACGCACAGGCTCATCGCTTCGCCCGGCGCCGCAAATTCGCCCTGGCCAACGCAGAGCGTGCGTCCTTCGATCTCGATCTGCCGGTCGCCGGCACACCGGCCCTTTAGCACGTTGCTGCCGCCGATGAAACGCGCGACGAATTCGGAAGCGGGGCGCTCGTACACCTCTTGCGGGGTGCCGATCTGCTCGATGCGTCCGGCATTCATCACCACGATGCGGTCGGCCATGGTCATCGCCTCGGCCTGATCGTGGGTGACGTACACCGACGTGTACTGGAATTGATCGTGCAGGCGCCGGATCTCGAAGCGCATCTCGCCCCGCAGGTTGGCGTCGAGGTTCGAGAGGGGCTCGTCGAGCAACAGGATGTCGGGCTTCGGTGCAAGCGCCCGGGCCAGGGCGACGCGCTGCTGCTGACCGCCCGATAGCTCGGCGGGATAGCGCTCCGCTTGCGCCGATAGGTGCGTGGCCTTCAGCAGCACATCCGTTCGCTGCGCTCGCTCGGGTTCCGCGACCCGCTGCATCTTCAATCCGTAGCCGACGTTCTGGCGCACCGTCATGTGCGGCCAGATGGCGTAGCTCTGGAACAGCATGCTCATGTTTCGCCGCTCGGGCGGAATCACCGATGCGGGGGATGAGATGAGCCGCCCGCCAACGTGAATCTCCCCGCCATCAGGCACGAGGAACCCCGCGATCATGCGCAACGTGGTGGTCTTGCCGCAGCCCGACGGCCCGAGCAGGCAGGCAAACTCGCCGTGCTCGACGGTGAGATCGATGCCGTCCACGGACACCACCTCGCCATACTGCTTGCGCAGCGCATGAAGCTCGAGCTTCGCCATCCACGGGTCCCGATTGCGGCGATGCCGCTACGGAGTGGCCTTCGCTTGGAGATGACCGTGGAGCTCCCCGGGCCGCAGGATGTCATAGACCTCGAAGGGCTGTTGAATCCAGGGATTGTCCGGCAGGTACTCGACGTAGAAATCCGGTTTGAAAACCGAGCACGCTTTCCACCACAGCACTGCGGTCTTGATGGCCGTGATGTGCGGAAAACGCTGCGGCAAGGTGCGGTAAACGACTTCCAGGGTATGGCCCGAGTCGACCATGTCATCGACCAGCAGGACACGCTCACCCAGGCGCGGGGCGGTCATCGTCATATGCTCGGCGATGACGAGCTCGCCGCGGACCGTGCCGCCGCCCGCCGCGTAGGAGTGCGTGGAAAGAATCGCCAGCGGCAATTCGTAGATGCGGGAGAGGATATCGCCCACCCGCAGGCCGCCACGAGCAATGCAGATGATCTGGTTGAAGTCGAAGCCCGACTCGTGCACCTGGAGCCCGAGCCGCTCGACCAGCGTGTGGTATTGATTCCAGTCGACGACGAGAGTCATGAAGGTGACGAAGGCATGGTCCGCTGCACGAATCAATGGAACGGATGATGCACCAGAATCGTGTCGTCGCGATCAGGCCCGGTGGAAACCATGGCGATGGGCACGCCGGTCAGCGACTCGATGCGCCGCAAGTAATCGCGGGCCTGAGGCGGCAGCGCGTCGAGGCTGCGCGCCCCCACCGTGCCTTCCTGCCAGCCCGGCAAGCTCTCGTAGACGGGCTCGCATTCGGCCACCGCATCGGCTCCCGAAGGCAGCAATGCCAACCGCGCGCCGCGCACCAGGTATCCGGTGCAAACGCGAATCTCCGGCATGCCGTCCAGCACGTCGAGCTTGGTGATGCAAAGGCCGCTCACGCCGTTCAACTGGACCGAGCGGGCGAGCGCGGGAACGTCGAGCCACCCGCAGCGCCGCGGTCGGCCGGTGACCGATCCGAATTCGTTGCCACGCTTGGCGAGTCCTGCGCCGACGGCGTCGGTCAACTCGGTGGGGAAAGGCCCGGTGCCCACGCGGGTGGTATAGGCCTTGGTGATGCCGAGCACGTAATCGAGAAACTGCGGCCCCACGCCGGCTCCGGGCGACGCCGCGCCGGCCAGGCAGTTGGAAGAGGTCACATACGGATAGGTGCCGTGGTCGACGTCCAGGAGCGAGCCCTGGGCGCCTTCGAAGAGAAGCGATTGTCCCTGTGCGCGCGCCTCCTGCAGCAGCGCGGCAACGTCGGCCACCATGGGCTGCAACTGTGCCGCCAGGGCCAGTGTCTGGTCGCACGTCTCCTTGAACGGGACCGGGTCGCGCTTGAAGTACTGCGTCAGCACGAAGTTGTGATAGTCGAGCAGCGCAGATAGCTTGGCCGCGAAGCGATCGGGATAGAAAAGATCCTGCACGCGAATCGCGCGGCGCGCGACCTTGTCTTCGTAGGCCGGACCAATGCCGCGGCCGGTGGTGCCGATCTTCTGGTCGCCCATCGCGCCTTCGCGGGCCTGGTCGAGCGCTACGTGATAGGGCAGCACCAGCGGGCACGTCGGCGAAATCTTGAGCCGTTGGCGCACCTCGATGCCCGCGCTTTCGAGCTCCTCGATTTCCTGCAGCAGCGCCATTGGTGAAAGCACGACACCATTGCCGATATAGATCGAGACACCCGGACGCAAGACGCCCGACGGGATCAGCCGCAATACCGTCCGGCGTCCGCCGATGACCAGCGTGTGCCCGGCATTGTGGCCGCCCTGGAAGCGCACGACGCCTTGCGCGTGCTCGGTCAGCCAGTCGACTACTTTGCCCTTGCCTTCATCGCCCCACTGGGTGCCGATGACGACCACGTTTTTGCCCATGCTGCTAATGTCCTGGTAAGGTGGGTCAGAGATGACTTTTCGATCTTCATTTACGGCTTGATCCGTAGCCGCGGGTCATCTCCGATTCAAGGATGACGCGCGACGTGACTTGCAAGCTGGCGCAGGTCTAGCGTGAATCCCGTGGCCGGGCGCGCGCGGCCGAATGCGCGACCGATGCCGTCATAGCGGCCGCCGTTGCCGATGGCGGTCGGCGCGCCGGCGGTAAACACGGAGAATATGGCGCCGTTCTGATAATGATAGCCGCGCAGGTCGGCGAGATCGATGTGCAGTGCTTCGACCTTGGGTTGCGCCGATCGCGCCAGCACCTCGAGCGCCGCGAGCGCATTGGCGATGGCGGGCGTGTCGGGCAGGCGGTCGCGGGCCTCGCTCAGCACCTCTTCGGCCGGGCCGTACAATCCCGGCAACGCATTGAGCGCATCGCGCCATGCGGTCGGCAGCTTCGCAGTGAGCGCCGCCACCTCGGGCACGTCCTTGCCGCGCAGCGCCGCGAAGAGCTCGCTGTCCTCGCCATGGCCGGCGATGCCCGCCGCGTGCGCCAGCGCGCGATAGACGCCGACATGACCGAGGTCCAGATGCAGGTCGCGCACACCGGCGGCCGCGAGCGATGAAAGCAGCAGCGATACCACTTCTTCATCGGCGGCAATGGTCGCATCGCCATAAAGCTCGGCCCCGATCTGCAGCACTTCGCGCGTGCGGTCGAGACCTTCCGGGACGGTGCGCAATACGCTTCCCGCATAGCAGAGCCTGGTCACGCCGGCTTCGTTGAGCAGATGCGCGTCGATCCGTGCAACCTGCGGGGTGATATCGGCGCGCACGCCGAGGAGCCGTCCCGAAAGGGGATCGACCACCTTGAACGTCTGCAACTCGAGGTCGTGCCCGGAGCCTGTCAGGATCGATTCGAGATGCTCGACCAGCGGTGGCTGCACCAGGCGGTAGTGGTTCGCCGCGAAATGATCGAGCAGCAGCCGGCGCAATGCCTCGAGCCGTTCCGCCTCGGTGGGCAGGATGTCCTCGATGTGCTCGGGCAGAATCCAGTTACGCATGAATGCCAAGCCAGAACCCCGCCAGGCCGATGAGCACGGCGGCGAGACCCATGAAACGCAGTTGTCCGTCGGTCATTGCGAGCATGCGCCGGAACGCTTCCCGCCAGACCCGCGGGGCGACCAGTGGCAGAAACCCTTCCAGCACGAAGACGAGGGCGAAGGCCGCCAACAGCGATTCCGGCATGGCGATCCCTCGTGACCCGGTGCGCGTTATTTCGCGGGCCGCGGCGCCTGCCCGGCGGGGCTGCGCCAGTAGCGGAAGAAGTCGGAGGTTGGATCGAGCACCATGGTGTCGCTCTTGCTGCGAAACGACGCTTTGTACGCTTCCAGGCTGCGATAAAACGAGTAGAACTCCGGATTGCCGCCATAGGCCTGCGCGTAGATCGATGAGGCCTTGGCATCGCCGTCGCCCTTGACCGTTTGCGCCTGCTTGTAAGCGTCGGCGATGATCACCACACGCTGGCGATCGGCATCGGCGCGGATCTTTTCCGACTCCGCCTGGCCCAGCGAGCGCAACTCATTGGCCACGCGCCGGCGTTCCGATTCCATCCGCGCGAACACCGGCGTGGTGACGTCCGGCGGCAACTCCACCCGCCGCAACCGGACTTCGATGATCTCCACGCCGATCGATTTGGCGTCC
>JBDUCE010000216.1:0-5139 GCA_040003635.1 Betaproteobacteria bacterium | reverse complement strand
GTCGGCCCCTCCGGCGCGGGCAAGACGACGGTCTTTCAATTGCTCCTGCGTTTTTACGATCCGCAAGCCGGCGCGGTGCGTATCGATGGTGTCGACGTCCGTCGCGCCGATCCTCACCTCGTCCGCGAACGGATCGCGCTCGTTCCACAGGATCCGGTCATCTTTGCGGCAAGCGTCCTCGAGAACGTGCGCTACGGTCGGCCGCAAGCCACGGAAGCGGAAGTGCGCGCCGCCTGTGAAGCGGCACACGCGGTGGAATTCATCGAGCGCTTGCCGGAAGGCTACGAAAGCTTTCTGGGAGAGCGCGGGGTGCGGCTTTCCGGAGGACAGCGCCAGCGCCTCGCGATTGCACGGGCGATCCTCGTCGACCGGCCGATACTCCTGCTCGACGAGGCCACCAGTGCCCTCGATGCGGAAAGCGAGCGCGCGGTGCAGCAGGCGTTGCAGCGGCTGATGGCGGGGCGAACCGTGCTGATGATCGCGCATCGGCTGGCGACGGTACGCCATGCCGATCGCATCGCCGTGATCGACGCCGGCAGGCTGGTCGCCATCGGCACCCACGCAGAGCTGCTCCAGCGCAGTCCCTTGTACGCGCGGCTGGCGGCCCTGCAGTTCATCGACAGCGGCGTATCCGGGGCGGCGGCCTGAAGCACTTCCGCCGCACCGCGCGCTCGCAGTAAAATACTCGGTTGGCCCGCACCTTCCCCCTTCGAATCGATGATCACCTATCCCAACAGTCCCTACCAATTGCACCAGCCCTTTTTACCTGCGGGCGACCAACCCGTGGCGATCGAGAAGCTGCTCGAAGGCCTGGAGGACGGACTCTCCTTCCAGACCCTTCTCGGTGTCACCGGCTCCGGCAAGACCTTCACGATGGCCAACATCATCGCCCGCACCGGTCGACCCGCACTGGTTCTGGCGCCGAACAAAACCCTGGCGGCGCAGCTTTATTCGGAGTTCCGCGAGTTCTTTCCGAATAACGCCGTGGAATATTTCGTGTCCTATTACGACTACTACCAGCCCGAGGCGTACGTTCCTTCGCGTGACCTTTACATCGAAAAGGATTCATCGATCAACGAGCACATCGAGCAGATGCGGCTGTCGGCCACCAAGGCGATTCTCGAGCGGCCGGATTGCGTGATCGTGGCGACTGTTTCGGCGATCTACGGTATCGGCGACCCGTCTGAATACCACTCGATGATCTTGCACGTGAAGGAGGGCGACCGCCTCACCCAGCGCGATGCGATCAAGCGTCTGACCGAGATGCAGTACGCGCGCAATGACACTGATTTCCGGCGCGGCACGTTTCGGGTGCGTGGCGAGGTGCTCGACGTATTTCCCGCAGAGCACGCCGAGAATGCGGTGAGGCTGTCGCTTTTCGATGACGAGGTGGAGTCGCTGCAGCTCTTCGACCCGCTGACCGGACACATCAAGCAGCGCATCGGGCGCTTCACCGTCTTCCCGTCGAGCCATTACGTGACCGGACGGCAGAAGGTGCTCGACGCGATCGAGGCCGTCAAGCTCGAGCTCGCACTGCAGAAGGAATTCTTTGCCGGCCAGATGAAGCTGGTCGAGGCCCAGCGCATCGAGCAGCGAACGCGCTTCGACCTCGAGATGATGACGGAGATCGGCTTCTGCAAGGGCATCGAAAACTATTCGCGCCACCTGTCGGGGCGCCAGCCCGGAGAGCCGCCCCCGACGTTGATCGATTACCTGCCGCCGCGATCGCTGATGTTCGTCGACGAAAGTCATGTCACCATTCCGCAGGTCGGTGGCATGTACAAGGGCGACCGGGCGCGCAAGGAGAACCTGGTCAATTACGGCTTCCGGCTACCCTCCGCCCTCGATAACCGGCCACTGCGCTTCGACGAGTTCGAAAAACTTTTGCCGCAGACGGTTTTTGTCTCCGCGACGCCCGCCGATTATGAAAAGAAACATGCCGGCCAGGTGGTGGAGCAGTTGGTGCGTCCTACCGGCTTGATCGATCCGATGCTCGACGTGCGCCCGGCACAGACGCAGGTCGACGACCTGCTGTCGGAAATCACGTTGCGCGTCGGGCGCAAGGAACGGGTGCTGGTGACGACCCTCACCAAGCGCATGGCGGAGGACCTCACCGATTACCTGGGCGAGCATGGCGTGAAGGTTCGTTATCTTCATTCCGACATCGACACCGTCGAGCGGGTGGAGATCATTCGCGACCTGCGGCTGGGCGAGTTCGATGTCCTGGTCGGCATCAACCTGTTGCGCGAAGGACTGGACATTCCGGAGGTGTCGCTGGTGGCCATCCTCGATGCCGACAAGGAAGGGTTCCTGCGCTCCGAGCGCTCGCTGATCCAGACCATCGGACGGGCCGCGCGGCACATCAATGGAATGGCCATCCTCTACGCCGACAAGATGACCGACTCGATGAAGGCCGCCATCGGCGAGACCGACCGACGCCGCGCGCGGCAGGTGGCGTGGAACGCGCAGATGGGCATCACGCCCATCGGTGTGCAGAAGCGCATCAAAGATCTCATCGACGGCGTCTACGATCTGGACGAGGGGAGGAAACAGTTGCGGGCAGCGCAGGCGAAGGCAAAATACGGCTCGATGCCCGAGAAGGACATGGAGAAAGAGTTGAAGCGCCTGGAAAGGGAAATGCTCGATGCGGCAAAAAACCTGGAGTTCGAACGGGCAGCGGAGCTCCGGGACCGGCTCTCCACGTTGCGCGAGGCATTGTTCGGTGTCGCCTTGCCCATCGAAACGTAGCCGTCAAAGTGACGCGTGCCCACAGCGCGGCTCTGCATGCATCGGCTTGCCAATGCGGCCGGGTCCTGACGGCATCCGCCATGCAAACCGCATGAGTACGAACCCCGCGCAATGATCCGGCGATCGAAAAGGGTTGCCGCGCCGCCCGAACGCAGCGTGCTCTTTGTGTGCCTTGGGAACATCTGCCGCTCGCCCACTGCCGAGGCCGTATTTCGTGTCACGGCGGAGCGCGCGGGAATTCTGGCGGCGCTCGATGTTGACTCGGCGGGGATCGGCGATTGGCACGTTGGGGCGCCACCGGATCGCCGGGCCATCGCGGCCGCGTATCGCCGCGGCTACGATCTGACCCGTCTAAGGGGCCGCCAGGTGACCGCCGAGGATTTCGACCGATTCCATTGGATCTTCGCCATGGATCAAGCGAACCTGCGCGCGTTGGAGGCCCTTCGTCCCGCGACGTACGCCGGCCATCTCGGCCTCTTTCTGACGATGGCGCCGGATGAGACGTTGCGGGAGGTGCCCGACCCCTATTACGGTGGGGCGGCAGGGTTCGATCACGTGCTCGACCTCATCGAAGAGGCGAGCGAAGCCCTGGTGGCGAAACTTCGTACGCGAATACCGCCGCCCGAAGCCAGCTAGCGCCCCGGGCGGTGGGTCCCAAGCGCCACCCAAGCCAAGGTGTCACCACCGAAGGCTTGGTTGGCAAGGCAACCGATTGTGCTCAGGTGCCGGCCGGCGGCTGCCCGTCACCCCGCGTCTCCACCATCTGTAACGGCTCGTCGGCAACACTCGCCCGGGGCGGGCGTGTGCGGCGCGGCCCGCTGCGACCCACGGGCTCCGGCTCGGAAAGCGGAGCCGCATGTCGCGTTTCCACAAGCTCGAGACTCGAATCGGACGGCAGCGCGAGCGAGATGGGCGTCGGCAGCGCAGCGGCCTCAGTGCGCGGTCGAGGCGCAATGGGCGGTTCTGCATACACCGGTTGTTGGTTGGTCGGAGCGACATCCGCAAGCGGGTGTCGCTCGAGTGTGGGCGCCGGCAACGGGGGCTGATCCGGTCCGCTATCCGCCGCAGCGTCATGCGCCAGGTCGACGGGGATTGGCGTCCATGCGGCGCTCGGGATTGGCACCGAAGGGGTGTCCGTCACTCCCGCATGCAGCGGTGATATTGCCGCACGAGCCGGCTCGTGCGAGCCGTAGGATGTGGTCTCGGGCTGGGGCGACGTTATCGATGGGCGCTCGTGCTCCGCGCCTTCCGCGGGTGCCTTCGCGTCGCTCGAAACGGTGTTTTCCGGGCGCTCCTCCCGCTCGCCGCGGTCGTCGCGTTGCCCGCGCTCGCCGCCGCGACGACGTCGATCACGCCGGCGCTTGCCATCGGCGCCCTCGATTCCATTTTCGGGCCGTTGTTGATTGACGTCTTCGTTCGTCAGGCCGGGCTGCTCGAGTAGAGGGGTGGCCTCGGGTTGCGGACGCGCTTCCCTCGGCGCCCGCGGCGCGGCTTCGCGCTGTCCGTCGCGCGGCGGCTTCGGCTCGCGCGCCTCACGCGGCTCCCTGGGCGGACGGGGTTCGCGCGGCGGACGTGCGGCCTGCTCCTTGGATTCGGGTCTTTGCCCGTCGCGTGTTTCACCGCGCGGCGTTTCGCGTCTGCCGCCTTGACCGCTCCCCTGGCCAGCACCCTTGGCACCTTGCGCGTCGCGTGGGCCTTGGGTGCGGCCTTCGGTGCGACCATCGTTGCGACGGTCACGATTATCGGTGCCGCGGCCATCACGGCGCCCATCGCGCGCCTGTTCCCGGCCCTCGCGACCCTGGCCACGCGACCGGTTGTCGCGCTGATCGCGCCCGCGGCCATCGCCGCGCGCTTCCCGCGATTCGCGGGACTCCCGCGGTTTTTCGGCCCGTACAGGGGGGGCCGGAATTGCCGGTTGCTGGCGGAACCAGTCGAGCACCTTGCTGAGCCAGCTTCCGGTCTGGGCGGAGGCGATCGGGGCGGGCTCGGTGCGCGGTACGGGCTCGAGCGGGATCGGCGCCGGCTGTGACGGAGTGATGCCCTTGACCACCGCTTCCTGGCGCGGCTCGCGCGCTTCTTCCTTCATCTGCTCCGCCAGATCGGGCTCGGGCGGCCGCTCGACCATGTTGAACGAGGCGGGGAGCGGCTCCCCTTGGTTGAGGTCCTCGTGGCGCAGGCGCTGCACGGTGTAATTGGGCGTTTCCAGATGCCGGTTGGGCACCAGCAGCACGTTGACCTTGAACCGCGTTTCGATCGACAGGACCTCGGTGCGCTTTTCGTTGAGCAGGAAGGTGCCGACGTCCACCGGGACCTGGGCCACCACCTGCGCGGTGTTCTCCTTCATGGCCTCTTCCTGCAGGATGCGCAGGATGTGCAATGCCGACGATTCGG
>JBDUCE010000215.1:0-5166 GCA_040003635.1 Betaproteobacteria bacterium | reverse complement strand
GCGGTGACGAGATTGGTGGCCCCCGGCCCGATCGACGTCGTGCACGCGAGCATGCGCCGGCGCATGTGCGCCTTGGCATACGCAATGGCTGCGTGCGCCATCGCCTGCTCGTTATGGGCGCGAAAAGTCGGCAGGCGCCGGCGATGGGCGTAGAGTGCCTCGCCCACGCCCGCCACATTGCCGTGGCCGAAAATCGCGAACACCCCGCCGAACAGCGGCGCGTTGCGGCCCCCCGCCGTCACTGCGGACAGACCGGTGAGATAGCGAACGAGCGCCTGCGCCGTGGTCAGGCGAACCGTGCCGCTCACGCCGTTACCTGCGCGCTCGTGGTCGCCGGGTGCTGCGACGTTTCACCCGCGTCCTGCCACAATCGGATCAGCGCCTCGAAGCGCTCGCGGATCGCCGCCACCAGGGCGTCGTCATCGAGCGCGCCGCCGAGCCAGCGACGCGACGGCTCCTGGAAGATGGTGCGTCCCACCGCAAAGCCGCGACAGAGCTTGCTCGTCCGCGCGGCGCGGAAGGCCGCGCCGAGATCCTCGACGGTGGCATTGAGTCCGAGCACCAGGATGCCACGGCAGTAGGGATCGCGTTCGGTGATCAGCGCGTCGATCGCGCGCCATTGGGCAGCACTCATCGGCTCGAGCTTCCACCACTCGGGGTAAATGCCGAGGTTGTAGAGCCGCTTCAACGCCCGGTCCACCGTGTCGGCATCCCGCGGCAGCTCCTTGGGCGGGATGATTTCGAGCAGCAATTCATGGCCGCTCACCTGGACCGCGTCGTACAACGCGCGAAGCTGCGCCTCCTGCTCGAGCCGGCGCTCGACGTCGTCATCGGGATGGTACCGGACCAGGCACTTCACCACCTGCTCCTGCGGCCAGCTCAATAGCGTAGTGCCCAGCGAGCGGCCGTGGTCGAACTGGAGCGGGTACGAGCCGGGGAGCTCCACCGGTCGACCGATCCACCAGCCGCGGCCGGTGGCAGCGTTGAGCGCATCCTGCCCATAGCGGTCATCACACAAGATGCCGATGCGGCCTTGCAGCCCGAGTGTTGCCTCCGTCTCCGCGACTGCCTTCACCAATAGCTGTTTCAGTGGCAACAGGCGGTCCTCGCTCGCACCGGCTTCCTGCGCCAGCTCGAAAAACTGGTTGCGATGATCGAACGCAAAGGCAAAGAGCTCGGCGCGCGGGGCACGGGGGGCGCTCACGCGATGGAGCCGGGTGAGCGTCACGTCCTGGTCCGGACGCGGGATGCGCGCTGCGTTATCCAGAAAGTAGTCGAGCTCGACGCGCGTCGGCATCGCCGGCGCGCAGCCGTGGCGCGATACCACCAGCGCGCCGCAGGCATTGGCATAGCGGGCGCAAGCGTCGTAATCTTCGCCCCGCACCCAGCCGGACAGGAATCCCGCAGAAAAGGCGTCGCCGGCGCCGAGCACATTCAGCACTTCCACCTCCACACCCTGGCCGTTGAACGCTGCGTCGAGGGAAGCAGGCACTTCGCCGACAATGACCGCGCAGCCGAGCGGCCCGCGCTTGACCACGAATACGGCCGGGGTCAGCCGCCGGATCGCAATGAGCGACGCCATGATGTCGCCGCTGCCGCCGGCGATGTTGAACTCCTCGATGGTGCCGATCACGAGATCGATCTTCGGCAGGATGCGCTGGAGGTGCGCCGTTACCGTCTCGGAGTGGATGAAGCGTGTCTCGCCATCGCCGCGCTTGGTCAATCCCCACAGTACCGGGCGATAGTCGATGTCGAGCACGGTGCGTACGTTGTTGCGGCGTGCGCAATCGAGGGCGGCATTGCTGATGCGGTCGATGTAGTCGGTGGAAAAGTGGGTGCCCGTAATGAGCAGCGCCCTGCTTTGCGCAATATAGCGTTCCTCGATGTCCACTTTCGTGATCGCCATGTCGGCGCAGTTCTCGCGATAGAAGATGAGCGGAAAGGTCTCCTTGTCCTTGATGCCCAGCACGACCGCGGCGGTAAGGCGCGACGGGTCGACGCTGACGTGGCTTACGTCGCAGCCCTCGCGCGCGAGCGTCTCGGTCAGGAAGCGTCCCATTGCATCGTCGCCGGTGCGCGAGATCATGCCGACTTCGAGTCCCAGGCGGGCGCAGCCGAAAGCGGTGTTGGCCGACGAGCCGCCCAGATACCTCGCGAAGCTCGTCACGTCCTCGAGCCGGGCGCCGATCTGCTGGGCATAGAAATCAACGGCCAGGCGGCCGAGGCACAGCACATCGAAATGGCGGCCCGGGTCGAACGTGGTTGCATTGCGCATCTTCTTTTGTTCCCGTATTCGAGTGCAACCCATTGCGGGCGCTCGTCATTTTCAGCTGCTTCGGTTTGCAACGCAAGTTGGAGGGGGAGTACCATGGATCAGGATCACCGAACTGCGTTCGACCGTCACTGAAGCAATTCGAGTTGTCAATGCTGGTTTGCCGGAGGGGTGTACAAAATGATCAGGGTACTCGCAGGGCTCGTGCTGCTCGCATCGCTTGGGGCGTGTTCCACGATGGTGGCGGCTCCGGCCGAAAATAGAAACGCCAGTCTCATCAGCGAACGGGTGAAGCAGCTGACCCGCGCCGCTCAATGGCGTCCGGTGGCGTCGATACCCGTTAATTTCAACACCCAGCATCCGCAAGGCATGGTGAAGATCGGCGACAACATTTTCGCCACATCGGTCGAGATTCGCACCGCGACCAAGCGCTTCGCGCAGCTTGAAAACGGCTACGATCGTGATACCGGAGAAGGCGTTGGCCACCTCTTCAAGTTCGACGCCAAGGGCAACCTGATCGCCGATCTGCGATTGGGTGAGGGCTCGGTCTACCATCCGGGCGGCATCGACTACGACGGGCGCTACATCTGGGTGCCGGTGGCCGAATACCGGCCCAACAGCCGCTCCATCGTTTATCGCGTCGACCCGGTTTCGATGACGGCGACCGAAGTGTTCCGTTATCGCGATCATGTCGGCGGCATCGTTCATAACACCGACGACGACACGCTCCATGGCGTCACCTGGGGCTCGCGCCGCTTCTATCGCTGGACCCTGGACAGCCAGGGTCGGGTCGCCAACGCCGATGCCCCGCCCGAGCAGTTGCGCAAGCCCAACCGGTCGCATTACATCGACTATCAGGATTGCAAATATCTCGGCCGGCGCGAAATGCTTTGCTCGGGCCTCAACAACTATCAGATGAAGAAAGACGGACCGCGCTTTCCGTTGGGGGGATTCGAAATCGTCGATCTCGCGACCGACCAGCCGATTTATCAGGTGCCCATCGAGCTCTGGACGGAGTCCGGCCTGCCGATGACGTACAACCCGTTCTGGATCGAGCCTACAGCCGCGGGCTTGCGCGCCTACTTCATGCCGGAGGACGAAAAGTCGACGCTCTACGTCTACGAGGTGGACATCAAGTAGCCAACGCTCGCCGCGCGTTCACTTCTTTCCTTTGGCGAAATCCCCCGCAAAGGCAAAGGCGAGCTCATCGGGCTTGAGGTATTTGCGGGCCGCGGCGTTGACTTGCACTGTTGTCATCGCCTCGATCGCGGCGTCGATCTGCGCTGATTTCGCGAAGGTGCGGCCAAGATAGAGCTGGCTGGTGAGCGCGCCGGCCAGGGCGGCGTCCTGCGCACGGCCAAGCCTTCGCTCCTGCATCAGGCCATTGCGGGCTTCGTCCACCTCGGCGTCGGTGAAGCCATCCTTCAGCGCGCGGAGCAACTCCTCGCGGAATCCGAGTTGCACCCGCGGCAGGTTTTCCGGGGCGAAGATCGCGTAAAACCCGAGCGTGCTGTTGGGCTCGAACGAGCTCACCTGCAGGTATTCGCCCGCCGAGTAACTGACGCCGTCCTTCTGGCGCAACCGATTGAGCAGGCGCGAGTTGGTGGAATCGCCCAGCATGAAATTCATCACCAGCAGCGCCGGATAATCGGGGCTCTCATCGTTGATGGCGAGCGCCATGCCGCCGACCAGCACGGCGTTCGCGCGATCGGGCGTTTCGACGCGGATGGCGGCGGGAACGTTGGCAATGAAAGGCGAGGGAACCCGCGCATACGGCGCGGCGGCGTTCCAGGCGCCGAAGAGCTGGGTCAAAAGGGTGCGCGCTTCCGCTGGATCGAAATCACCGACCAGCGATATCTCCGCGTTTGCGCCGCCATAGAACTGGGTGTAGAAACGCGACAGCCTGTCGATGGTAAGAGCATTGAGCGCCGCCACGTCCTCGTCGATGGTGGTGGCATAGCGCGGATCGCCCTTGGGATACGGGTTGTTGTGGCGGGCCAGCGCACGACCTGCCGCTGCCTGGGGATCGGCGCGCTGCTGCTCGAGCGAATTAAGGCGTGTGCGCCGGATCTGCTCCATTTCCGCCACCGGAAACGAAGGCTCCCGCAGCACCTCGGCCAGAAGCCGCAAGGTGTCGGGAAGGTTGGCGCGGACCGTCTGCGCGCTCGCATGGGCTCCCGTTTCGCTTCCGCCCACCGTAAGCTTGGCGCGCAGGCGGTCGAGCGTGTCCTCGATCTCCTGGCGCGACTTGGTCCTGGTGCCGCGCATCAGCATGGCGCCGGTGAGGGAACCCTCCGGACGGCGGCCGAAGACCGACTTCTCGTCACCGAAATGCAGGGACATCTGCACCTGCACGGTCTCGCCGCGCGTTTTTTTGGGCAGCAGCGCGACCTTCGCGCCGTTGGGCAACGTGAAGCGGGTGGTTCGCGACTCCAGATTCGTGGGCGTGGGATCGAACGTTTCACCGGCGGCGGTGGCAGCCTGGCCTTTGTAATCCTTGACCAGCGCCTTTACGTCGACAGCGGCGGGCGTCGGTGCCCGATCGGGTGCGGCATCCGGAAAGTAGTGGCCCACCGTGACATTCGATGGCTTGAGGTAAGCGAGCGCGGCCCGCTGGACATCGGCGGGGGTGAGCTTTTCCCATTGATCGCGCTGCAGGAAGAAGAGCCGCCAGTCGCCGGTCGCGATCGACTCCGACAGCGCGACGCCCAGTTTTTCTGGATCGTTGACAGTCTCGTCGAAGTCCTTGGCAGCCTTGGCGCGAACGCGATCGAGCTCGGGGCCGGTAATCGGCTCCTTGGCGATTCCGGCCAGCGTGGCGGCCATCGTCGCCTGCGCAGCTTCCATGGTGTCCTGCTCGGGAACCTCGGCCCAAAAGATGATCACCCCGGGAT
>JBDUCE010000007.1:0-17568 GCA_040003635.1 Betaproteobacteria bacterium | reverse complement strand
CGCGCGAGGAGCAGCTCGCGCTGTTGCGGGCGCACCCGGATCTCGCCGGACAGGAAGCCCGGGCCGGCACGATGACCCACGCATCGGTGGCCGAGCAGGCGAGCGCCGCCCTCGATCGGCTCACGCCGGGCGAGATGGAGAGAATCGCGAAACTCAACGCCGCCTATCGCGCCCGGCACGGTTTTCCCTTCATCATCGCCGTCCGCCAGCACGCCAGGGATGGCATCCTAAACGAATTCGAGCGTCGGCTGCGCAACGACAGCGAGAGCGAGATTGCCGCCAACCTGCAGCAGATATCCGTCATCACGCGGCTGCGCCTGGTGGCGTTGTTCGGACCACACGATGCGAACCGGGAACCGCCGGTGCGTAGCTGACGCTATTGAACGTGTAACCGCTTCGAGGAGGAGCACGCATGAGCCCAGAAATACTGAACCGAAGGAAGTTTCTGGCCGCTGGCGCCGCGTTGTCCGCTGCGGCAGCGATTCCCGGTCAAGCCACCGTGGCGTCCGACCGGCCGTTGGTGCTTGCCCAGAATGCGCCGCCATCGGGCGTACCCGGCGCCGCCGTGTTGCCGGGACGGCTGACGTTCCACGGCATCGACACCTACCATGGCGCCACCATCGGCACACTCAAGGTCGACGTTTCGATGCTCGAGGGCGGAAGCTACCGTCCGGTCAAGTCGTTTGACACCGCAGCCAACGGGCGCTCGGACGGCTCGATCTTCGAGGGCGCGACGTTCAAGCCCGGACGCTACGAGGTCGTGATGCATGTCGGCGACTACTACGCCGCGCTCGGCACCAAGCTGCCATCGCCGACGTTCCTTTCGCGGGTGCCATTGCGGTTCGGGATTGCCGATGCGCGCGAGCGCTATCACATCGCCGTGTTGTTCGGGCCCTGGAGCTACGCCTATTACCGCGGCAGCTAAAGCGGTTGCCCCGACGCATTGAATGACGGCGCGCGACGCGCCGCCAATCTCAAACGAGGAGAAAGCAAATGGCCGGCATTACCACTCACGTGCTCAATACCGTTACCGGCAGCCCCGGCGCCGACATGCGCATCGATTTCTCGGTGCTCGAAGGCGACACCTGGCGGCTCGTGAAAAGCGTGCGCACCAACAGCGATGGCCGCACCGACGCCATGATATTGAAGCCCGAGGAGACCAAGGTCGGCCAGTACGAGCTCCTGTTTCACGTCGATGAATATTTCGTGCGCCAGGGCATGACGTTGCCCGATCCGCCGTTCATCGAGAAGGTGCCGGTACGCTTTGCGGTGTTCGACACCAAGCAGCACTACCACGTCCCGATGCTGGCGACGCCGTGGAGCTGTGCAACCTACCGCGGCAGCTAAGCGAACCTCCGCCGATCACGCGACAGCCTCCGGCGGGTGCGACCAAAGCGCGGATCAGCCCGCGCGGGCCAGCGAAAATGCCCACGGTGCCACCCGCACGGGCAGCCGGTATTGTGCAGGTGAGGTGATGGCGAAACGGAAGGGAACGGTATCGAGCGATGGATGTCCCGCGTCCGCTGGCTTGCCCTTCCCGAAATAATCGCCGATGTGGAAGACGACTTCGTACTCCCCCGGCGAGATCAACGCGGTCGCGAGCACCGGTGCATCGACCACGCCGTCGGCATTGACCACCCCACCGCAGAGCTTGCGTGCTCGCGCGCCCAGCGAGAATACGTCCACCCGCATGCCTGCAGCGCCACGATCGCGAGTCATGTCGAACACCTCGATTCGCAAGCGCTCGGCCGGCGCGGCGGACCGGGTATTCATAGCGGCGGCCACCGATGGACCCAGGGTTCGGCCATCTCGTATTCCTGCGCCAGCATGCACAGCGCTTCGTCGTGACCGGGTCCGGCAACGAGCTGGAAGCCGATGGGCAACCCCGCCGCCGACGGCGTGCACGGGACACTGATACCCGGGCAACCGCTGGCGTTGACGAACGCCGCGAATACCGCATGGCCGCGAGGCCCCACTGCGCGGCCCGCGATTAGCGGCGGAAAGGGTTCTTGCGCGGGCCAGGGCAGCGCGGCGGCCGATGGTGTCAACAATGCATCGTACGTCCCGAAGGCTTCGCTCATGCGCTCTCGCATGCGGGCGATTTCGGCGAGCGCATCGATGACCTCGGTCGCGCGCAAGCGTGAGCCCGCATCGGCCATCTCCACGAACGGTGACGCGACCCGTTCACGCCAGCCGGGCATCCGGTGCAGCAGTGCGGCGAGCCCGGCCTGGCTGATTATCGGCCACACGACATTGAACGCATCGGCATCGAACGGTACGGGTCCTTCAGTCAGGGCATGACCGAGTGCGGCGAACGTCCCGGCGGCGCGTTCGACGCTGGCTGCGATTTCCGGATCGACCGGCGCGTCGCCAAAATGCGGCACGTACAGAATGCGCCACGACTTTGGTGGCGGCATGGTCCATGCCCGCGCCGCGAGCTCGGTGGACGCAGGATCCCGCGGATCGGGCAGAGCGATCGCTGCCATCATCAACACGATGTCGCGGGTCGTGCGCGCCATCGGTCCGACGACTTCGAAGTCGAGCAAAATCTGGGGCAGACCACCAGCGCGTGCGACGCGTCCGCGCGAGGGCTTCAAGCCGACGACTCCGGCGTGGGAGGCGGGGCGGCGGATCGAGCCTCCGCCGTCGGTGCCAAGCGCCAGCGGCGCCATGCCACCCGCCACCGCCGCGACGGCGCCACCGCTCGAGCCGCCGGGCGTGAGCCGCAAGTCCCAGGGATTGTGCGTCGGACCGAAGAGCGCATTGTCGGTGTAGCCGCTGAGTGTGAATTCCGGGACGTTGGTCTTGCCCAGGATCACCATGCCCGCGGCGCGTGCTCTGGCGACCGGCAGCTCGTCGGCGGCGGGCACAAAATCCGCGTAGAGGCGGCTGCCCCATGTCGTGCGCAAACTTCGGACGTTGAGGTTGTCCTTGACAGTGAGCGGCACGCCGTCGAGCGCTGTGTGCGGGGTGCCTTCGCGCCAGCGCGTTTCGCTCGCCCGCGCCTGGCTGCGCGCACCCTCCGGGTCCAACGTGACGATCGCGTTGACCGCAGCGTCGACCGTGGCGATGCGAGTGAGTACGGCTTCGGTTGCTTCCACCGGTGAGAAGCTGCCGCGCGCATAGCCCGCTGCAAGCTCGACGGCGGAAAGCCGCCAGAGATCGGTGGGCATCCCCGCCATTACATTTTTGCCGGCAGCCAGGTCACGAGCTCAGGAAGCGCCATCAGCAGGAGCGTGAACAGGATCATGATCACCGCGTAGGGCAGGGCCCCCCAGATCGCATCCTCGATCCCGCCCTTGTCGGGGCGAATGCCGTGGACCACGAACAGGTTCATGCCCACGGGCGGTGTGATGAGGCCGAGCTCGCACATCAGCACGATGAAAATCCCATACCAGATCGGGTCCACCCCGAGTGCGGTGACGATCGGATACGTAATCGGAATCGTCGCCACCTGCATGGACAACACGTCCATGAACATGCCGAGGATCAGGTAAAACACGATCAACGCGAACAGCATGGTCGTCGCGGTAAGGCCGAGCGATGTGACCCATTTGGTCAGAACCCCGGCGATGCCGGTCAGGCTGATGGTCAGGTTGAGGATGAATGCCGCGCTGATGATGAGCAGGATCATGCCGCTGATGCGCGCGGTCTGCATGAAGCAGTTCTGCAGCAGATCGAGCGACAGGCGCCCGGCGCGCCAGGCGAAGAACAGCGCCGTCACCACGCCAAGCGCCGCCGATTCCGTGGCGGTGGCAATGCCAAAGTACAGGCTGCCCATGACGATGCCGAAGACAATGACCGGAGGCACCAGGTTGCCCAGGAGCCGGATACGCTCGGCGAGCGGCGGCAGCTCCTCCTGTTTGGCCGAGCCTTTGATAATGCTGGACGCGGCGATGAACACCATGAAGCAGAGTGTGAGCAGCAATCCGGGAATGATGCCGGCGATGAAGAGCTTGCCAATGGAATTGTTGGTGAGCGAGCCGTACACGATCATGTTCACGCTGGGCGGGATCAGGATCCCTAGAGTGCCGCCCGCCGCGATGCTGCCAAGCGCGTCGCGCATCGAGTAGCCGCGCGCGTACAGCGACGGCAGTGCCACCGTCCCTATCGTCGCCGCCGTCGCGACCGATGACCCGGACGTCGCAGCGAACAGCGCACAGCAGCCGATGTTGGTGTGCAGTAGCCCGCCGGGGAGGCGCCCCAACCAGGCCGAAAGCGCGACATACATCCGGTCGGCGATGCCGCTGCGCAACAGCAGTTCCCCGAGCAGAATGAACAGCGGAATCGACGTGAGCAGATTTTCGTTCTCCACCCCCCAGACGACCGATGCCGTGGAGTTGAGAAAAGGCATGCCGAACGCCAGTACGCCGGCGCCCGCGCCGACGACGAACATCGCCACCGCGATCGGGATGCCCACCAGCATCATCCCGATCATGAGCAGAAAGGCCGCACCGGCAAAGGCGACGCTCATTTGTGCGCTCCCGCATCGACCGCTCGCTCGGCGGCCAATGCCTCGGGCGCCGCACTGCGATGGGCAAGGTCGTCGAGCTCTTCCTTGAGCTCCTCTTTCGCGCTCTTGGGATGGAACTCCACGTTCAGCTCGTCGATGCGGCGGTTGAACAGCAGATAGGTCGCCCGGCCCGCCAGAATGAGCGCCACGACCATGAACATGATGAGCCCGGCATACCACACGCCTTGCGGATAGATGAGCGGCGTCGCCCAGGGCGTCTGCGCCGTGCTCCCGAACTCGAGTGTTTCACGCAGCACCTTCGAACAGATGACCACCAGCGTGACCGCAAAGGCAGCGAGCAGCGTGATCGCCAGCCAATTCAGCGCGGCCTTCGCACCCCGCGGCAGCGCCTCGTGAAAGACGTCTACGCGGATATGATTGCGGCCGGTGAGCGCCAGAGTGAACGCGATCACGCTGCCGATGGCGAGCGCGTAGGACCCGAGCTCGTCGGCGCCCTGCAGCGAGAAGGTGAACACCTTGCGCAGAATCGTCTCCACCGTTACGACGAAGGCGAGCACAAGAAAAATACCGCCAAAGATATTGGCGAGGATCGACTCGAGTCGCTTCATGCGCGCTTCCCGGGAAAATTCCATCCGCGGTGCAGAACGAGGGTTGTCCCCGGGAGGCGCGATTCGAGGATTGACCTCGCGCTCCCAGTGGCAATGATTACTTCAATCCGACGATCGGCCCGACGAGCTTTTTCCAGTTGGCGGAGCAGCCCGGATAGGTCTTGTCGCACACTTCCGCCCAGACGGGGAATGAGATGTTGCGCACCCCGTTGCGCAGGATGTCGAGATCGCCCGGAGTAACGGGTACGTTCACGAGCTGAAATTTCTTGCCAGTGGTGCAGGGATCCTTGCCGACATTGCAGTTGGAGGCGTCGATGAAGAGCTCCTCGGAATAACGCCAGATCTCCTCGATCTGGGTATCGAAGGCCGCCTTGAGCTTCGCCTGCTGGTCGGGCTTGAGCTTGTTCCATGCCGACAACGTGATCGCGTAGCCATTCAATGCCATCTGAAAGGCGATCGGCAGCATGTGCGTGGTGACTTCCGGCCAGCCCGCCGAGTTGGCGGAGCTCGGACCGGTAATCGCACAATCGACAACCCCGAGCGAAAGGCTTTGATGGGTCTCGGCAAAGCTGATGGGCACCGGCGTGCCGCCCAGCGATTCAATGAACTTGGCGAGATTCTGGTCGTAGGTGCGCACCTTGAGACCCTTGACGTCGGCCAGCTTGCTGATCGGTTTTTTGCAGAAGAGCACCTGTGGACCGAACGGCCAGACGCCGAGGAGCTTGACGTTGAACTGCTTTTGCAACCGTTTGTCGAGCTCCTCGGTGTATGCCTTCGCCACCAGGCGTCCTGTCTTGTAGTCGGGGCTGGCGCCAACGAGGTCGAGTCCCAGGATCGCCGGCTCGTCGCGTGAATTCTGCGACATGCGCAACGAGGCGGCCTCGAACAGTCCCGATTTCATGACCCGGAGCTCGTCGGTGTCCTTGATGCCGGTGGTGTCGACGGGCTTGTACTCGACCTCGAGCGGCAGTCCGGTTTTTTGCGCAAGCGTCTCGAAGAACGGCTGCTCCTTGTTCTTCTGAATGAGGCCGGTGGCCAGTGGTTGCCCGATGACCTTGAGCGTGATCTTCTCCTGCGCGAAGGCGGGCGGCATCGTCAGCGCTGCCGCGATGAGGATTGCTGCGAGTTGCGATTTCATGGACAAACTCCTCGAGGAATGCGTGGGCTGCGATCGACGTTCAAACGGCATGGATTCGCGGTTCATGCTGGGGGACGGAAGGTGTCTGCTTATCGGCGGCGAGAAACGCCAACGCTGCGCGAACGCCGCCCGGAGTGTGGGGAACTCCGGCAAGGCTAAGCCCCATCTCGACGCCGGCGAGGGTCCCGGCCAGCATCAGGTCGTTGAAGTCGCCCAGATGGCCAATGCGAAACACCGTCCCGGCGAGCCTGGACAGTCCGGCTCCCAGCGACATGTCGAAGTGCTCGAGGATGACGCGGCGCAGCTCGTCGCCATTGTGACCGGCGGGCATCAGTACCGCGGTGAGGGAATTGCTGTATTCCGCGGCGTTTTCGCACAGAATCTCGAGCCCCCAGCCGCGCACGGCATGGCGAGTAGCTTCGCCATGGCGGGCGTGTCGCGCGAACACATTGGCCAATCCTTCTTCCTGGAGCATCGCGATTGCCTCGCGCAAGCCGTAGAGCAGATTGGTTGCCGGCGTATAGGGGAAGAAGCCTGTCGGATTGTGCTTTTCCATGTCCTGCCAGTCCCAGTAGGAGCGGGCGAGGCGGTTGGTCTTCGCGGCAGCGATCGCCTTGTCGGACGCGGCATTGAATGAAAGCCCCGGCGGCAGCATGAGGCCCTTCTGTGAGCCGGCAACGGTGACATCGACGCCCCATTCCTCGTGCCGGTAGTCGATGGAAGCAAGCGAGGAGATCGTGTCGACCATCAGCAACGCCGGATGCCTCACGTTGTCGATGGCGCGGCGGACGAGCGGGATCCGGCTGGCGACCCCGGTCGAGGTCTCGTTATGCACCACCATCACCGCCTTGATCCGGTGTTGCGGATCGGCAGCAAGGCGCTCCTCGACGATCTGCGGATCGACACCGTGCCGCCAGTCGCCGGGCACAAAATCCACTTCGATGCCGAAGCGCGTGGCCATGGTCCGCCAGAGCGTAGCGAAATGGCCCGTCTCGAACATCAGCACGCGATCGCCCGGCGAGAGCGTGTTGACCAGGGCCGCCTCCCACGCGCCGGTTCCCGACGCGGGAAAAATGAAGACCCGTCCGCGCGTCTGGAACACTCGCTGCATACCTTCGAGCACATCGCGACCAAGGCGCGCAAATTCCTTGCTGCGATGATCGATCGTCGGACGGTCGATGGCGCGCAGGACACGATCGGGCACGTTCGTGGGTCCGGGTATCTGAAGGAAGTGGCGGCCACTTCGCGCGGTCATGAAATCGGTCCTTTCAACACGGTGGGAATTCGCACCAACCATCGCGAATTGGCGCCAGTGTAGGCAACCGTAACCAGCTTCAGCGAACCTTCCCGCGTGCCGGGAAGTTGTCCATGAGGCCTTGAAAGTCAGGGGCTTGGCGTACTCGCCGCGTGGAACGGGCGCGGCTTCGCGCGCGTGCTGCATGCGCTCGCCCGGGGCAGAAGTCCCCCCGTCACCTGGGTGATCTCACGGGCGGCCGCGATCGCCTGCGCACCCAGCTCGGGGAGTCGACGCAAGGTGACGCGTACCGTTGGCCCGGCGATGGAAACCGCCCCATAGGGCGACCGGAATTCGTCGAAAATGACCGCGGCAACGCACCGCAGTCCCACCGCGTTCTCTTCGTCGTCGACGGCGTATCCCTGCGCGCGGGCGGCCGCGAGCACCTGATGCAGCGCCGTGAGTCGGACGATCGAATTCGGTGTTCGCCGCGGCAGGCCGTGGCGATGCAGAATTTCCGCGATCTCGGGCTCGGGCATCAAAGACAGGAGTGCTTGACCCATGGCGGTGCAAGGCAGCGGCGAGCGTCCTCCGGGGCGGGTGATGGCGCGCATGACCTCACGGCTCTCCATTTGGGTGAGAAAGACGACATCACCCTGATCGAGCACGCCGAGGTTGACGGTCTCGCCCGTTTGGTCGCGCAAGCGCCGCATCAGCGGCAGTGCAAGCGTGGCGAAATGACGCCGGCGTGCAAACGCCGCGCCGATCGAAAAGCAGCGCACCCCGACGAACCAAAGGCTGCTGTCGCGACTGAATTGCACGAACTGCTTCTGCTCGAGCGTCGTTAACAGCCGATGCGTTGTGGAGGTGGACAAACCGGCCCGTGCGGCCAGATCGACCAGACGGTAGCCTTCATCGTCCTCCGCCAATATTTCGAGCAGCGCAATGGCACGCAGGAGCGATTGCACGGTGCCGTCATGCTCCCGTGCGTGCCCGTCGTCCTTGCGCACAGCGCTCGAGGTGCCGCGGGTCCGGGAGCTTGGCATTGGGTTCTCCTTCGACGCACCCGTCGAACGGCTAAATTGCCGAAAAGTGCCGCGCGATGGCGCCGGCGGTCGTCAGCCAGACGGTGTCGCGAGCGGCAGCGATATGGGCAAGTGCGCGGCGGAGCTGGCGCAACCGAAACGGCTGACCGATGATATGCGTATGAAGGGCAATGCCCATCGTCAACGATCCTGTGGTTGACTGTTCGAGCATCTCGTCGAACTGGTCCTTGATCATGTCGGCGAATTCCGCCGCGCCGACGCAGCGGCCGATGATGGCAGCGGAATCATTGAGCTCCTGCGGATACGGCACGGCCAATAGCCGCCCGCCGCGGGTTGCCAGCCAGACGGGCTGGTCGTCGGCGCACCAGTCCAGGACATACGAGTAGCCGTTCTCGTGCAGCAGGTCAGGGGTCACCGGCGTTTCGGCGATCCACGGCCCGAGCCAGCCCTGCGGCCGGTGGCCTTCGTGGCGGGCAATCGTTTCGGTTGCGTCCGTGATCAACTCGCGCTCCGCCGCTTCGGCCAAGCCCGATTGTGCTTCGGAATTGCTGCGCCCGTGCGCCGCAATCTCGTCGCCGCGTCCGCGAAAGGCCGCCACCAGCTCGGGGCAGCTGCCATAGATCTCCGAGTTCACGAGAATCGTGGCGGGCAAGTGGAGCTCGTCGAAGAGACCAAGCAATCGCCACGCGCCGACACGGTTGCCATATTCGCGCCACGAGTGATTGAGCACGTCGGGCTGCTTCATCCCGGGAACGAGGTCCTCGACCAGTCCCTCCCCGAACGCATAGTGCTCGAGGTTGAGCGCGATATAGACCGCGAGGCGCTTTGCGTCCGGCCAGGTGAACGGATCGCGCCGGGTGATCGCAGAATACCCGTAGCGATCATGCTGTCGCAACATGGGGTTCCTTTGGTGGGACTACCGCGCTTCCGTGGCGCGGGCAAAGCAAGCGGCGATCGCCGGATCGACCGCCACGAGCTCGCGTCCGGCGGGTGCCGCATAACTTCCTGCGGATGGCTTCGGCAGGGCAAGGCCCGCCAGCAGCTCGGCCTGGCGTACGCCGCAGCCGATGCAGTCGATGATCGGCACCGGCACGTCGCGCTGGAGGCGGCGGGGCACGCCCGCCATCACGGCGCCGGTGAGCACGATGGTTTCGGCAAAATCGTGCACCACGAGATCGTTCGCCGCCGCGATGATCTCGCGGTCGAGCCCGGGATGCGCGCCGCGCCCATAAGCCGCCGTACTTTCGAGCACCCGCCAGCCGGCGATGCGCGCCGCAAGCCCGTAAGACGCTACGAGCTCGTGATAAAGCGGCAGCACGCGGCGGCCGAAGGTCACCACGCCGATGCGTCCGCCCAGCATGCAGGCCGTCAGCAGCCCCGCTTCCGTCATCCCCACCACCGGAATGGACAACAGCTCGCGCGCGCCGCGCACGCCGGTGTCGTACGAAACGGCGACGACCACCGCATCGCAACCCGCGCTGTTGCCCGCGACGAGTGCAATCGTCGAGTGTTCGGCGATGGCATGCTCGCTGCGGGTGCCGATCACCCGCGCGCCGAAGGTCCCGGTGACCGCCACAATGGTGGTGTCCGGTGCGGCGGCGGCCTGCGCCTCCGCCGTAACCTTCTCGGTGACAACATTAGAGGTGTTGGCGTTGACGACAAGGATGCGCATAGGGGCTCCTGCGGTGGCCGCAACAAAACGCTAGGAAAAGACGGCTTCGAGATCGATCTCGCTGCCACCCACCGGCGACAGGTCGAGGGAGCTTTCGACATGATTGAGATGCTCCAGCATCAGCTCGACCGCGCGCGCTTCGTCGCGGGCTTCGATGGCGTCGGTGATGCCGCTGTGCTCGTGATAGGGGCACGACGGCACATTGGCGGCGTCGTACAGGATGATCACGAGGCAGGTGAGCGTCTCGAGCTCGCGCATCGCCCGCGCCAGGAACGCATTGCCCGCCATGTCCGCGATGATCTGGTGGAAGTCCCCCGACAGTCGAATGATCGAGCGCTTGTCGTTCGCGCGCCGCGCCGCGGATTCGAGCGCGACATGTTCGCGCAGCCGGGCGACCTGAGCTGGCGTCGCCGAATGCGCGACGCGCCGAATGAGGTCCGGCTCGATCAGGCGGCGCGCCGCGAAGACTTCGCGGGCTTCCTCCACCGAGGGGCTGCTTACAAACGCGCCGCGGTTGGCGAACACGGTCACGATGCTGTCGTGCGCGAGCCGCGCAAGGGCCTGCCGAATCTTGGTCCGGCTGACTCCGAATACCCCCGCCAGCCGCTCCTCGACCAACTGCGTGCCGGGAGGTAATCGATGCTCGAGGATCGCCGAGAGCACCCGCTGATAAATGCCTTCGATGCCGAGGGCCCGGGGCTTCCGCCTTGGAGTGGCCCTGGCGGGCGCGCCACCGCGGCTTTCGTTCGTGGCGGCGCCTCGCAGGTGCTTCGGGGACGGAGCGGGTCTGGCCGTCGTGGATGAGGTCATTGTATACAATAGTTTCCCGGATATGGCTCAGGCATCGTACCGCCATCCCCAAATTTCTACAAGCAATTTATTCACCACACTCGCGGACGCCTGCCGACGCCGCCCCGGAATCGAGATTTGGTGTTGACAGATTGAATACAATTAGATTTAATGATTGTGTCCAATAGGTCGCTGGGCATGTCTTCCTGGGTGTCGCCGGTCGCGAAATCTGCTCGACGCGGCGGCGCGGGAATCGCTGTTAACCGGTATCCGGACGCTGCGCCCCACGCCGCACCGTTCGACTGAGGAGGAACTCGATGACGCGCATGTTTGCAAGGCTTCTCCCGCTGCTCTTTGTCTTCGCGCTGGCGGGGGTGCCGGCCGCCACCGCACAGGAGAAGCTCCGCATCGCGGGCAACTTCACTCCGGACCACTCGTCGACCCTTGCCATCGATCAGTTCAAGGCGGAAGTGGAGAAGGCATCCAACGGCAAGCTCGTCATCGAGATCTTCAACAACATGCAGTTGGGCGGCGCACAGGAGAACGTGACCCAAACCCGCGCCGGAACCATTCAGATGACCTGGGTCGGCATGGCCTTTCTGTCCCGTACGGTGCCCGAGCTCGAGGCCGTCAGCCTGCCGTTTCTGTTTCCCAACCGCGAGGTCGCGTACAAGGTGATGGACGGTCCGGTGGGAACGCTGATCGACCAGAAGCTCGCTGACAAGGGCTTTATTGCACTGGGCTTCATGGAGCTCGGTCCGCGGCAGGTGACCAACAGCGTGCGGCCGATCAAAACCATCGGCGATCTCAAGGGACTCAAGATCCGCCTGCAGCCCAACGAAACCCATCTCGCCACCTTCCGTGCCCTGGGCGCGAACCCGATCGCCATGGACATCCGCGAGGTGTACTCGGGGCTGGAGCAGAAGGTGCTCGACGGCGAAGAGAATCCGTACAACCTGATCCTCGCCAGCCGTTTCTTCGAGGTGCAGAAGTACGTATCGAACACCGCGCATTTCTTCGACTTCATTGCGGTGGTGGCCAACAAGAAAAAAATGGAGGCCCTGTCGCCGGAGCACCAGAAGATCATTCGCACCGCCATGAAGAACGCCGTCGCCGTGCAGCGGGGCGGGGCCGCCAAGGCCGATGCCGATGCACTCGCCGAATTGCAGAAGAAGGGCATGCAGTACGACGCCATGGCGCCATCGGAGCGCGAGGCGATGCGCAAGGCGACGGCCGGCGTAGTGGACGACATCAAGAAGCGGGTCGGGGCGCCACTGGTCGAACAGGTGCTCGCCGAGGTGAAGAAGGCTGGCGGTTGATCATCCAGGGTTAGCGAGAAGGACCGACGATGACCGGGCACACCAGCTATGCGCCGGCCGCTGCCGAGGGCGCGCTGCGGCCGCTGGCCGCGCTGATCGCAGCGCTCGACCTGGCGGCGGCATGGGCGCTGGTGGCGCTGGTCGCGGGCATGGTGATACTGGTTTCGGCGCAGGTGTTCATGCGCTACGCACTCAACAGCTCGATCGGGTGGACTGACGAAGTTTCCCGCTTGACGTTCGTGTGGTCGATCTTCCTCGCGATCCCGCTGGGCATCAAGGCGGGCGTGCATATCGGCATGGAAATACTGACGGTACGGCTGCCGGCCAGGATGCAGGACGTGCTGGCGCGGGTGATTGCCCTTCTGGGCGCGGCCATGATGACCCTCGTGTCCTACCAGGCCTTTATCCTCGCCTACGACCAGTGGGACGAGCTCATGGCGTCGATCAACATGAGCGCCGCCTGGTTCATCGTTCCCGTCGCGATCGGTTGCGCGCACTCGGCGCTGCACCTCCTCTGGATCACGATGACGGGCAAGGGCGGCGTCGACGAGGAGCTCGCGAAGGACCTCGACTGATGACGCTGCTCATCATTTTTCTGTTCCTCGGCATCGGGCTCCTCGGCATGCCGCTCGCCTTCGCGCTGGGCGCGAGCGCGATCGCCGGCTTGATCGTCAGCGATGTCGATTTCAACCTGCTGCCGTCGCGAATGATGAATGCGGTGAACGCGTTTCCGCTGATGTCGATTCCCTTCTTCATTCTGGCCGGCGAGCTGATGCTGAAGGCCGGCATGATGGAGCGGCTGATCGATCTCGCCAACACGATCGTCGGCCGGGTTCGGGGTGGCCTGGGGCACGTCACCATGCTGGCCGGGTTGGGGCTGTCCACGGTTTCGGGCGCCGCCGTAGCCGATGCCAGTGCGCTGGGCAGCACGCTGATTCCCTCGCTGCGCAAGCACTACGGCGTCGGCTTTTCCGCCGCCGTGTGTGCGGCCGCGGCCAACCTGGGACCGATCATTCCGCCCTCGGGCGCGATGATTGTCTACGCGTTCATGGCCGGGCCGACGGTTTCGGTGGGCGGGATGTTCATGGCCGGCATCGTGCCCGGGCTCATCCTGGTCTGCGCCATGATGGCGATGGTTTCGTTCATCGCCATCCGCCGCAACTATCCGCTCACCGGCGAGGCCTTCGCGTTGGGCCGCGTTTTGCACGAGCTCAAGCGCTCGATCATCATCTTCCTGATGCCGGTGGTCGTGATCGGCGGCATCGTGGGCGGTGCATTCACGGCTACCGAGGGCTCCGCCATCGCGGTAGTCTATGCCTTGCTCATCGGTCTTTTCGTGACCCGCAGGCTCACCCTCGCCGATCTGCCGGAAGCCATCATCCGCACCGCCGTGACTTCCGCCATCGTGGGGGCGATGATCGCGTTCGCTTCGGTCGTCACCTACATGCTGACGATCGACCAGCTTCCGCAGCATCTCACCGCGCTGATGAAGGCGATCACCGGGAGCCCAATTGCCTATCTGCTGATCGTGGCGGCGGCGCTGTTCGTGGTCGGCATGTTCCTGGAGTCCAACGCCGCCTACATCATGCTGGTGCCGCTCCTGCACCCGATCGCGCTGCAATACGGCATCGATCCGCTGCACTTCGGCTTCCTGTTCGTGTTCAACCTCGTGATCGGGATGCTGACGCCGCCGGTCGGGGTGGTGCTGTTCGTGCTGTGCGGACTCACGGGACTCAAGCTCGGCGAGCTGGCGTGGCACGTGTGGCCGTTCATCGCCATCATGTATGCGCTGCTTTTCATCTGCATGTTCTTCCCCGCCATCGTGCTGACCGTGCCGCGCATGCTCGGGTATTGAAATGTCGCTGGACGCCATGGCAATTGCACACCCCGCACCGCGCGAGCTGTTTGCCGCGCCGAAGCATTTCATCGGCTGGATCACACCGTCGGCCAATACGGTCGTCGAGCGGATCACGCTGGGCATTCTGCGGGACTTTCCGGAGGTGTCGGCCCATTTTTCGCGCACATCGGTCGTCGGCGCTGTCGATCCGTTTCCGGCGAGCTACGACTTCGACGACATGCTGGCGGCAGCGCGATTGCTCGGCGACGCGAAGCTCGAGGTCATTGCGTGGAACGGCAGCAAGGGCGGCAGTCTCGACTTTGCGTTGGACCACGCGCTGGTGGCGCGGATCGAAACGCTCACCGGCGCGAAATCGACAACGTCCACACTCGCCATCGACCAGGTATTCCGCGCGGACGGCGTCACCCGCTTCGGGTTGGCTTGTCCGTATGTGGATGCGTACCGGCAACGGATCGTCAACGCATTCGCCCGCGAGGGCTACGAATGCGTGGCCGCCCGCAATGCCGGCCTGTCCGACAACTACTCGTTCTCGCAGATCGAGCCCGACGCAATCGCCGGCATGCTGCGCGAAGTCGCCAAGTCGAAGCCGCAGGCCATCATCACCTTCTGCACCAATTTTCCCGCAGCGCCCCTGGTGGCCGAGATGGAGCGGGAGCTCGGCGTGCCGATCTACGACACCGTGACCATGGCGGTGTGGGGTGCCTTGAAGCTCGCCGGTGTCGAGACCCGCCGTGGCGGGGCATGGGGCGGAGTGTTCGAGCGATGACGCCGGCCCACGAATCCTTGCTTGTCCGCGGAGCGCGGGTGCTGACGATGGATGACGCAGGCCGCGAGTGGCTCGAGGCGGACGTCGTGGTCGAGGAGGGTGTCATTGCGGCCGTCGGCCCGGACGCCGCGCGCGGATGGCTGCGCCCGTTCACGCGCACCATCGAGGCTGACGGGCTGCTGGCAATGCCGGGCCTCATCAACGCCCATTTCCATTCCCCGGGCAATCTGCTCAAAGGCTCGCTCGACGGGCTGCCGCTGGAGCTCTTCATGCTCCACGAAGTGCCGCCTCTTGCCGCTACTGCGGCTGCCGGACGCCTGGGTTATGTCGGCACGATGCTCGGGGCACTGGAGATGCTGCGGCGCGGCGTCACGGCGGTCCACGACGATGCCTTTCACGTGCCGATGGCCACCGAAGGCTCCATCGACGCCATCATGCAGGCGTACGCCGATGTCGGCATCCGCGCCACGGTGGCGATCGACCAGCCGAACGTCGTCGAATACGACAAGTATCCGTTCCTGCGCGAATTGCTTCCGGCGGATATCCTGCAGGCCATGGATGCGACGCCTCGCCAATCGGGCGCGGAGCTGCTCTCGCTCTACCGTTACCTGCTCGACCGCTGGCACGGCGCCGAGCATGGCCGCCTGCGCGCCGCCGTCTCCTGCTCGGCGCCGCAGCGGGTGACGCAGGACTACTTTGCCAGCCTGTCCGCATTGAGCCGCGAGCACGACCTGCCGTTCAATATCCATATTCTCGAAACCAAGCTGCAGCGCGTGCTCGGCACCGAGAAATTCGACAAATCGCTGGTGCGCTACGTGCACGACCTGGGATTGCTCGACGAACGGATGATGGTCATCCACGCCATCTGGATCGATGCCGACGACATTCGCCTTCTCGCCGAGTCGAAGTGCACCGTCGCGCACAATCCGGTCTGCAACCTGCGCCTGGGGAGTGGCGTGATGCCGTTCTATCAACTGCGGCAGGCAGGCGTTCCGCTCTGCCTCGGCAGCGACGAAGCGACGGTCGATGACGCCATCAACATGTGGTTCGTCGCCAAGACCGCGGCGCTCCTGCACACGATTGCCAATCCCGAATACCGCGACTGGCCGACGGCGGGTGAGATGTTGCACGCCCTCACGCGCGGCGGCGCGCGCGCCATGCGCCAGGAGGGCCGGCTGGGACAGCTCGCCCCCGGCTGCGCCGCCGACCTGGCCCTGCTCGACCTCGATACGCTCGCGTTCACCCCCCTCAACGACTTGAAGCGCCAGCTCGTGCATTGCGAGGACGGCAGCTCGGTGCGCTACACGATTGTCGCCGGACGTGTCGTCTACGAGAATGGGCGCGTCACCACGGTCGACGAGACCGCATTGCGGGCAGAGGCACGCGCGCTGATGGCCGCGCAACGCGAACAGCTGGCGCACGCCGGCCGGCAGGCGCAACGCCTTGAACCCTATTACCGCGAGATGTATCTGCGCGCGGCGAAGCGCGACGTCGGCATCGACCGCTGGCTTCACTGAATGCCCCATGCCACCATTCCCACCCACCAGGAGACGCTCCATGAAGACGCACTTGCTCGTTACAGCGGCGGTTGCCGCTTTGCTCGCACTGCCGCCATCCGCAGCGGGTCAAAGTCCGACCGCGATGCGCATCGCCGGCAACTTCTCTTCCAACACCAAGCATGTCGATTCGATCGAGAAACCCTTTTTCACCGGGTTGCCGAAAGTGATGGGGGCGCCCATCGCCATCAACTACAACGCGATGGATGTGGTCAATGTGCAGGCTGCGGACGCGCTGCGGCTGCTGCGCTCGGGCACCTTCGACGTGATGTCGGTGCAGATCGGCATGGCGTCGCGCGACGACCCGTTCTTCGAGGGTCTCGACCTGATCGGCGTCTCGACCAACATGAAGGACCTGCGCCAGGCGGTCGACGCCTACCGTGAGGTGTTCGACCAGCGGCTGCAGACGCGCTTCAAGGCCAAGGTGCTGACGCTGTGGCCGTTCGGTCCGCAAGTGTTCTACTGCAACAAGCCGATCAAGACGGTCGATGACATCAAGGGTCTCAAGGTGCGCAGCTTCACGCCGTCGATGGCGGCGCTGATCCAGTACCTCGGCGGCACGCCGGTGACCCTGCAATTCTCGGAAGTGTATCCGTCGCTGCAACGCGGCGTCGCTGACTGCGGCGTCACCTCGCCCACCTCCGGCAACACCGGAAAATGGCCCGAAGTGACGTCGTATTTCATGCCGCTTTCCGTTTCCGGATCGGTCCAGGGCCACTTCATGAATCTCGACTACTGGAACAAATTCTCCCCCGCAGACCAGCAAAAGCTGCTCGCCGAATTCAAGAAGATGGAAGACCAGATGTGGGAGCTTGCCGACCGCGTCAACGCCGACGCAATGAACTGCAACGTCGGCAAGGAGCCGTGCAAGGAGGGCGTCAAATTTGCGATGAACCTGGTGCCGGTATCGGCTGCGGACGAAGCGAGGATCAAGACCGCCGTCACCGCGACGGTACTGCCATTGTGGAAGCAGACCTGCAACAAGGTCGATCCCAAATGCTCCGAAACCTGGAATGCCACCGTCGGCAAGGTCCGTGGCTTCCACATCGAGTAAAGCACGGGAGCTCCATCCGCCATCGCGCGCAGTGACCACCCGTTAACTTCGGGG
>JBDUCE010000214.1:0-5195 GCA_040003635.1 Betaproteobacteria bacterium | reverse complement strand
GCTTCATGTACGAATCGCCTATGGCCGGATTTTGAGAGTATGACGGAGCGCTCCGACCGACCGCTGAGCGAGACATCGTCGCTTTACGCTCACGATTACTACGCGCGGCAACTGCATCACGAGCATTGGTTCCGCAACAATCGCCGGAAGCACGAGCTGCGATGGCGAGCCACGCTGCGAATGCTCTGCCCGAAGCGTGATGACGTGGTGCTGGACCTGGGATGCGCCGCCGGCGAGCACGCGCTCAAGCTGGCACCGCATGTCGCGCGCGTGATCGGCATCGACAACTCCGCGGCGGCGATTGAGCTCGCTCGCGCGCGCGCCAATCAGGTGTCGAATGTCGAATTCGTGCAGGCGAGCGCGACAAACCTGATCGGGTTTTCGGACGGCTACGCGCACAAGATCATGGCGATCGACTTTGTCGAGCATATCGCCGACGACGAGCTCGATCGGCTGCAGCAGGAAGCGTATCGGGTTCTCCAGCCCGGCGGCCGCTTCGTGCTGTATACACCGTGCGGCTCGCATTACGTCGAGCGCATGAAGGCCCACAACCTTATTCTTAAACAGATACCCGGGCATATCGCAGTTCGCACCGCCGGTGCGTACGACCGCCGTTTTGCTTCGCTTCCCTGGCGAGTGGCCGAGCGTTTCTATTTGCCTTCGACCTATCCGCTGTTCGGCCTCATCGACCGCGTATTGGGACCGCTCCCTGCCATCGGACCCTTGTTCCGTTTCCGCTTCTGTCTTGCACTTGAAAAGCCGCGTGACCTGAGATGACCGTGGTGGCACCCGCGTCCATGCTCTGCAGCCGCGGATTCGTTACGGGCCACTCTGTCGTGCGTTCAATGCCGGTGCGAATCAATGCTGCGTCGCGACAATCGCGGCTCACGCGCCTTCCGTCTGCCATAACTGCAGCACAATCAGTGTTCCGCTACGACGCCATCGCAAGCTGGCTTGTGGGCGCATGACCCTGCCCATGGACAACTGCGATCACGCGCGAGCACCAGGACTTTCGCAGTACGGGTTTCTGCACGACCCAGGAGGCCGTGCCATGCGCGGCCGTCGCATTGTCGCGTTGCTGCGGGCGTTCTTTGCCGACGATTTGAGCGGCATGCGGGTGCTGGACATCGGTTGCTCGGCGGGACTCATCACTCGCGAAATTGCGCAGCATTCGAAGTGGACGCTCGGGATCGATGTCGACATCGACGCCATCGCCTATGCCTTCGCACATCACGCGAGCTCTCGCCTTTCGTTTGCCATTGCGTCGGGTGATGCGCTGCCGGTTCCCGATGCGGCATTTGACATCGTCGTCTGCAATCATGTGTACGAGCACGTACGCGACGCGCTGGCGCTGATGGCCGATATCGCGCGGGTTCTTCGCCCAGGCGGCGCTTGCTGGTTCGCCGCCGGCCACACCTGGCAGTTCATCGAGCCCCATTACCGCCTGCCGCTTCTGTCGCTGATGCCATCGCGGATGGCATCGGCAATATTGCGCGCGAGCGGTCGTGGCGAAGATTACACAATCCGGTTCTTGCCGCCCCGGCGGGTGCCTGAGCTCTTCGCGCCGTTTGCCGATGCCCGGCTGGTCAGCATCGACGCGCTGCGTGATCCGTCCCGTTACGGAATTGCGATCGGCGCCTTGCGTTTCGCGCCGATGCGCTGGATGGTCCGGGCTGTCGCAGGTCCGCTCGCATGGCTGGTCCCGACGCAGCTCTGGATCTTGCGGAAACGCTGAATCGATCGTGGGCACTGCCAGCAGGCACGACCAATGCGCAAGGTGATCGTGACGATCGTGCTGGGCATTGGCGTCCTTTGGGGAGTCACGCTATGGTTGCTTCGCGAGCCTCTTGGCGTGCCGGCGGCGGTGAGCGAAAGCGCGCCACCCATGCCTGCGATTGCTCCCGTGGCTCCGTCGTACACGCGCGGGAACGAGGCGAAACCGGTGGAGAGGTCATCGACAAGCGAGCCGTCACCGGCACGGACGCTGACGCCACCGCCCGGAGGCGTCGTGGCCATCGATCCCTTCGCCGAGGGTGGGCCTGCGCCCGTGATCGTGGTGCCGGGAACGGGCGCCCGGGCGCCGCGGTCGCCGTCCAATTCGGAAGACGTACACTCGGCGCCGCCGCAATAGCGAACCTTCCGCTCGACCGGTGACCAGGAACGACGACGCTCCAGCGTCGGTGCAATGGGATTTGCAGAATGGTGCGGGACGTAGCGACCGTTGTTGCCGCCATCGCGCACGGCCGCGCCCGCGAGCCACCCGACCGCGTCAGAAATCGTCGCCAGCGCTGGTGGTGGGGGTCCAATACAAGACGCCGTTGCCCGAACGGCAGGTGATCGAGTAGGGAATCGGCGTTGTCGGGGCCGGGAGCGTTTCCCGCGCCGAGACCTCGAGCGTCCAGTACGATCGCATTGACGCGCCGTCCGAAAGGCGAACAGTGCGGGGCCCCGTCGAATAGTAGAAGCTCGTTTGGTTATTCCCCCCAGCCACCACCGCGCCAGGACCGGTGGCGCCTAACGGCGTCCCGGGAACCGCAAACGTGAACGGCAACGGAATAGGCCCGGGTTCGCGGAGCTGCATCTCCAGATCCGACAGACGATTGCTCTGAAGCTCGCACTTGATGTTGTCGGGCGGGCGCACGAACAGATTGAAGACATGTTTCTTGGTGACGTCCAAAATGGAGAAGTCATAACTCGAAGCGCAATCCGGATCCGCCGGGATGCACCCGAATTGCGCCTGGCTATGTGCCTCATCGAACGCCTGAAACGATTTGCCGATGCGAAAATCCGCGCCGAAGCTGTTATTGTCCTGCACCGTGCAGAAACTCACGAACAGCGGCCGATCATTGTTGCCTGGCCCATTGGTGTTGGTCGTCTGAATCCGCGCGGTCACGTTCGTGTAGTCGCCCGTTGCCAGGCCGGCGGCGGCAAAAATATCGAGATGCCGGATCATCTGGAATGGCAGCAGGGTGCCGGTGACCCCTGAACCGAGCTGGGTGGTCGTCGTCCCGTCATACAGCCGGATCAGGTAGTTCACAGGGTCCGGTAGGGCGCCCACGAAACAATTGGTCTGGAACGGAATTGGCGCAGGCGGCAGCGCACGCTTCAATCCCGCCACACGCTGGCTCTGGGCCGAAAGGCTTCCGGCCGGAAATCCCTCCACGCTGAAGCCGATCGCTTGTGGATTCTGGGTGCGCGAATACGCGAAAAAGGCGTTGAGCTGTTCCGGCGCAGCGTCCTCGATCACCAGCATGCCGTGGTGCGATACTCCGACCGTCAGGCTGCATTTCGTCCCGAGTGCGAACGACTGCGCCTGGTCCGGGAACACGACCACCTGGCCACAGGATTTCGGGCCGGGTGTGGCGGAGGTGTTGGCTTCAAAGAATGAGATGTCGACCGTTAGCGGCGTGACGGGATTATTGCTGGCCGGGCTTTGTACCCAGACTTCGGTCGAGAACGATGCGGTTTGGGCGACGATGGGGATCAGTATCGCGGTGCCGTAACCGATCGTCGATTGCGCGGCGGCCAATCCCGAGACCGTTGCCGCCAGTGTGCAGCTTGCAAGAATCCTTCCCAACTTCATTCAGTTTTCCTCTCCAATTGTTTTTCGGCATGAGGGGCTTGCAAGAGCAAGGCCCGCGAGATTGTGATGTCGTTTCCCGGGTGCGGTGAGCTTCCTGCCCGATCGCCCCGGGACACGCAACGTAGCATGATGTGAATGGGCGAAAGGAATGACCGGGTCCAGTCGCCCATGCGCAGGTCCCCAACCCGACATACCCGGGTCAGCGCGACCTGATCTCTCATCCCTCAGTCGCCGATGAAGGTAGGCGACGCGGGTCACCGCGCCGCCTTTCGGGATGCCGCGGGTCAGAAGTCGTCGGTCAGGGCGGTGAAGCCACTCTGACCGTGCATCCCTGACCCTGACAGGCACTTGTATCCGTAGTCCGCCGGAAAAGTGGGAGCCCCGCCTCCTTCGCGCGGCCCGATCTCCATGTTCCAGAAGGTCTGGAAGCCATTGCTGTTGATCACAGCGTTGCGCGGACCCGTCTCGTAATAGAAGAAGCTGACATCGTTTCCACCGGCGACTACCGGCCCCACGAGGGAACCGGGCGGCGAGGGCGCCAGCAGCCGTATCTCGAGATTTCCGGCGTTCGGACCCACGATATCGCAGCGAATGTAGTCCGGGTGATTGATGAATAATGAGATCCGATGCTTGGTAATCGCGTCCGGAATGGTGAACGTCGCGGGCGCCGTCAACAGCGTGCAGGCCGCGTCAGTCGTCCCCCGGCACCGCGTCAACAACTTGGTGACGTTCGCGGAGTCGTTGGACTTGGCGATCCTGAAATCCGCGCCGAACGATAGATTGTCCTGCTCGGTACAGAAAGCCAGGAACGCCGGTTCGGTCGGGGTCGATGTGTTGTCGAAGCGCACGCGGATGTTTTGCTTGTCGCCTGCCGGGCCGCCTGCGGCACCCAGGATATCGAGGTAGCGGAATAGCTGGTACGGCCCTAGCGAGCCGGTGAGCGTGCTCCCGATCTGCGTATCGGTGGCGCCATCGCGCACCTCGATCGTATAGTCGACAGCGTCGCCGAGCGATCCGATGAAACAGTTCGGCTGATAGCCCGGCTGGGCGGTCGTCGGCGGTATCGCTGCGGCGATGCGCTTGAGTCCATTGACCCCCGAGGCGCGACCGGAGAACACGTGCTCCGGGAACCCTTCGATGCTGAAGCCCTGGTTGGTCGTCACGTGCTGCACGCGGGAGAACGCGGCGAAGGTATTGGTCTTTTGCGCGGCGCGGTCGCGCAGCACCAGCAATCCGAAATGCGACCCCGTCGCCAGTGACGCACATTGCGTCCCGAGCTTGAACGAGGCCACCACGCCCGGCGCGATCGTCAGGAAAGTGCAAGGCACCAACCCTGGCAATGCCAGGCCATTGGCTTCGTAATAGAGAACATCGATGTCGATTGAAACGCCGTTGGGGTTGCGGACGAAGACCTCGGTCTCGAAGGAGCCGGTCTTGGCCGCGATCGGAAACACAATCGAACTGGCCTGGGCCGCAGTGGCCTGCGCCCATGCAGACACGGGCAGGACAAGGCACATCACGACCGCCAGCGCCTTGCAGACTCGCAGAGCAAAGCCGCGAATTGGCGCGTGGGGGACGTCAATGCGGCGGGAGCTTGGCGACAGGTGCTGCG
>JBDUCE010000213.1:0-5220 GCA_040003635.1 Betaproteobacteria bacterium | reverse complement strand
CCGATCGCCTGAAAACCACCATGAAGGCGCGGGCGAGCGCGACCGGAAAATCATTCGACGAAGTGTGGGAGGCCGGCCGTGAGGCCAATCCCGCAGGACGCTTCGGCACGCCGGACGAGTTCGGCGCGGTGTGCGCTTTCTTATGCAGCGCACAGGCGGGATTCATCGTCGGGCAGAATATTCTCCTCGACGGCGGCGCCTACCCCGGCACGTTCTAACCGCCTGCTAACGGTCAAAGTGAGAATTCCGCCATGATCGACCTCTACTACTGGACCACGCCGAACGGACACAAGCTGACGATCTTCCTGGAGGAGACCGGGCTGCCCTACACGCTGAAGCCGGTCAACATTTCCAAGGGCGAGCAGTTCGCGCCGGCGTTTCTCGCGATCTCGCCCAACAATCGCATCCCCGCCATCGTCGACCGGGCGCCCGCCGACGGCGGTGCGCCGGTGCCAATGTTCGAGTCCGGCGCAATTCTGCTGTACCTCGCCGACAAGACGGCGAAGCTCATTGCGCAGACACTGCGCGCGCGTCTCGATTGCATCCAATGGCTGTTCTGGCAAATGAGCAATCTCGGACCGATGGCCGGGCAGAACCATCACTTTCGCCTCTATGCGCCCGAACAGCTTCCCTACGCGGTGACGCGCTACGTGAAAGAAACCGGGCGCCTCTACGCGATCCTGAACAAACACCTTGCCACCCGCGAGTACATCGTCGACGACTACTCGATTGCCGACATTGCGAGCTATCCGTGGGTGCTGCCTGAACGCCAAGGCCAGGACATCGAGCAGTTCCCGCACTTGAAGCGTTGGAAAGCCGCCATCGCGGCACGGCCCGCGGTGGTGCGTGCCTACGCGCTGGCGAAGACGGTGAATGTAGCGCCCGCGGTAAGCGACGAAGTATCGCGCAAGGTGCTGTTCGGCCAGGACCAATCGGTGGTGAAGTGAAACAGCCGCGCCGGGCTGAAAGCTGACCTTCCGCAGGCGCACTACCGCTTCGACTGTTACGGTGCGCTACTGCCTGGCGAGCGCGTCCCAGCCGTCCTTGGGGATCCTGGCGATGATGCGGAAGCCGCCGCCGAGCGGCTCGATCACTGCGGCTTCGCCTTCCGCCAGTTGGGGCGGTCCGGCCACCCCGTAGAACGGATTGCCATGACTGGCGATCACCGTGTTCGTCCCATCGGCGACCGGCGTCGACAACAACCGGCGGAGACCAGCATAACGCTCGGGATCCGAGGGCGTCGCCGGACCGCCGCGCACGGCCGGCGTCGGGCTCGCGCGACCGAACATCAGGCGGCCGGTCTCGAGCGTGCGGCAATACGGACTCGCAAGGACCTCGCCGATGGGGATCCTCGAGCGCGCGATCGCGGCGCCGGCGGCGCGCGCCTCGGCGCGGCCCTGGTCGGTGAGATTGCGCTGCTTCGAACAGTCATCGAACGTCGTCATGGCGTCGTCGTTCTGGCCGAAGTCAGTTGACGTGTGGCGGAAATAGAGGACGTAGCCGCCGCGTAGCAAGGCCGCGTGCAACGCCGGGCCCGCGAGCGCGGTGTCGGCGGCAACCGACGGCGCGCCGGCAGTCGCGACGACCAACAAGGTCGCGATGAGCGCAATCCATTCCCTCCAGCGCGGCATGGCAATGCCTGCCGTCATTGCTGCGCGAGCGGAATGACCGCTGCGGCAGCGGCGTCGCCGAGCGCCGCCATGGCCTCGGTCGCGGCCTCGAGCGCGAGGTCGGCATCGAACGCGCGGTCGCCGTCGGCAGCGGGTGCCCCGGTGGGCCGCACGGCGGCGAAGTCCTGCAGTCTGCGATCGAGCAGGTGCGTCGGCACGACGTTGGCGAGCGCCTTGAAAATGGAGTCGACCCGTCCGGGAAATTTGCGCTCCCATTCGCGCATCATCGCCGTCACCTGCTTGCGCTGCAGATTCTCCTGCGAGCCGCACAACGTGCAGGGAATCAGCGGAAATGCCATCACCTCGGCGTAGCGGGCGAGATCGCGCTCGCGGACGTAGGCGAGCGGACGGATCACGACATGGCGGCCATCGTCGGAGACGAGCTTCGGCGGCATGGTCTTGAGCTTGCCACCGAAGAAGAGGTTGAGGAAGAACGTCGCCATCAGGTCGTCACGATGATGGCCGAGCGCGATCTTGGTGGCGCCGAGCTCGCCGGCGACCCGATAGAGCGCGCCGCGCCGCAGCCGCGAACAGAGCGAGCACATGGTCGCGCCTTCCGGAATCACGCGCTTGACCACGCTGTAGGTATCCTGCTCGACGATGCGAAAGGCAACGCCGCGCTGCTCGAGATAACGCGGCAGCACGTCGGCCGGAAATCCCGGTTGTTTCTGGTCGAGATTCACGGCAATGAGCTCGAAGGGGAACGGCGCCCGGGCTTTGAGCGAGAGCAGGATGTCGAGCAGCGCGTAGCTATCCTTGCCGCCCGAGAGGCAGACCATTACCCGATCCTCGGGGGCGATCATCGCAAAGTCCCCAATGGCCTCTCCGACCAGCCGGCGCAAGCGCTTGCGGAGCTTGTTCGCTTCGAAGTCGGCTTTACGCGGATCGCCGGCGATGCGTTCCGGCGCGATGCTCGGCGACGGAGGAGCAAGGCTCGAGGCAGGTGGGCTATTCATGAGTTCTACCGGGCGTGACACCGGAAATCCGGATATCGTCGTTCCGGCGCAGGCAGTCACCCGATGACGCTCGAGCACCGATCCGGAGGTTGCCGCGTCGCGACGTTTGCCTTCGCGAAACGTCGAAGTGCCAAGGTAAACGGGCGCGGATGGTAGCATGCGCGCCGTAGCAATCGCTGCCGTCGCTGCCCGCAGCCGCAGCCAAGCGCGCTTTCGCCATCTTCTTCATCCTTCCATTTTACGATGGCCACTGCCATGCCGCTTGCCATTTCCACGCACTTCGATGCCGGTGCCATCGAGGTCCGTGCGCTCGACCAGCCGGGCGACATCCAGCTCGCCATTCGCGCCGATTCCCACGCCGACTTCCGGCAATGGTTCTTTTTCCGGCTGCAGGGCGCGCGTGGCATGCCGTGCCGGTTGCGGTTCGTGAATGCCGGCGCTTGCACCTACGTCGAGGGCTGGCGAGATTATGCGGTGGTCGCTTCGTACGACAGGCAAACATGGTTCCGCGTGCCCACGCAATTCGACGGCACCGAAATGGTCGTCAGCCATTTGCCGGAACGCGACAGCGTCTACTACGCTTACTTCGAGCCCTACGGCTGGGATCGTCATCTCGAATTCCTGGGGCGCATCGAAGCGAGTCCGCATGTGCGCGTCAGGCGTCTGGGCGCGAGTGTCGAAGGCCGCGACCTGGATCTGGTCACCGTGGGCGAGGAGGGCGCGGGCAAGGGCGAAATCTGGGTGATCGCGCGGCAGCACCCGGGCGAGACCATGGCGGAATGGTTTGTCGAAGGCATGCTCGAGCGCCTCATCGATCCGGCCGACGCCACCGCGCGCACTCTGCTCGAGCGTGCAGTATTCCATGTCGTGCCCAACATGAACCCGGACGGCAGCGCGCGCGGCAACCTTCGCACCAACGCCGCCGGCGCCAACCTCAATCGCGAATGGCTGGCTCCCTCGCTCGAGCGCAGCCCCGAAGTGCTCGTGGTGCGGCAGGCGATGGAAGCGACCGGCGTCGCTGCGTTTCTGGATGTCCATGGCGACGAGGCCCTGCCGTATGCGTTCACCGATGGCTGCGAGCGGCTTCCCTCCTATACGCCGCAACATGCGGTGCGCGAGCGTCGATTCACCGATGCCTTGCAGGCAGCCAATCCGGATTTCCAGACGGTGCATGGATACCCCTCCAACAAGGACACCAAGGTGAATCTCTCGCTGGCTTCGAAATGGATCGGCAATCGCTTCGACTGCCTGTCATTGACCCTCGAGATGCCGTTCAAGGACAACGCCAACTTGCCTGATCGCGTCACGGGTTGGAATGGCGCCCGCAGCCGCCGGCTGGGTGCCGACAGTCTCGCTGCGCTGCGCGTGTTATTTCGCGACGAGTGAATCCGCCGCACCCCGGCGCGGCCGTTTGGGCTACCATTGCGGCCGAACCGACATCCAGCCAGGGAGGGCATTGCGATGCAAACGATTCTCGTCGCCAATCCAAAGGGCGGCAGTGGCAAGACTACGCTCGCAACCAATGTCGCGGGCTGGCTTGCTGGCAGGCGGCACGCCGTGGCGCTCGCCGATTTCGACCCGCAGCAGTCTGCGACCCTTTGGCTGGCGCGTCGTCCTCCACTGTTCCCAAGGATCGGGCATTGGGATCCGCAGACCCGCAAAAGCAATCTCGAGCGGCCGCCGCAGTGGCTGGTGGCCGACAGCCCGGCGGCGATGCACGGCGAAGTCCTGCGCGACACGATTCGGCGCGCCGACCTCCTGCTGGTGCCGGTATCGCCTTCGGTCTACGACATGGCGGCTGCCGAGCGCTTCCTGGCATCGATCGCGGAATACAAGGCGGTGAAGCAGGGCGCCCTGCCGATCGGCCTCGTCGCCATGCGCGTCGATAGCCGGACGCACAGCGCGGCCGAGCTCGATGCCTTCCTGCGCGCGTTCGATTACCCGATCGTCACCCACCTGCGCGATACGCAGACCTACGTGTACTGCGCCCGCGATGGCGCATCGGTCTTCGACCTTCCGCGATCGCGCGCCGAGCAGGACTGGGACCAATGGCGCCCGCTCACCCGCTGGATTACCAAGCAGATGATGGCAAAGGCAGCGTGAAACTCGTCGGCTGACGCGGCCTATTTCCGGGCGGCGTCTTTCGTCTTGTCTGCGGCTTGGCGCGCCGCTTCGACCGCCCGCCCGGCGGCATCCTTGGCCTTGTCCGCGGCTTCGCCTGCTTTTTCGCTGATCTTCGGCGCGGCGTCCTTCATGGCGGCGGCGGCCTTGTCCGCGGCTTCCTTGGTGGCGACGCCGGCGTCCTTGGCCATCGCCTGCGCGGCTTCGCCTGACTTGACGGCGGCTTCCTTCGCCGCCGTGCCGGCCTTTTCGGCCGCCTGCTTCGCCGCCTCGGCCGCCTGTTTGGCGTCCGGGCTGCAGCCCATTGTCATCGCTGCCATCGCAACGACAACGAGCCACTGGTGGGTGGGAAACGCGATCATGGTGCTCCTGGGTGGTTGTGCGGGCGCCTGCCCGGCCGGGAACTCGCCGACGGGCACTATCTTACCGGAGCAAACCCACCCTCAACTGCTGCGCGGCGCGCGCCCTACGCC
>JBDUCE010000212.1:0-5233 GCA_040003635.1 Betaproteobacteria bacterium | reverse complement strand
TCCCGCCGAAGGGCGTCAGTTCCAGCCGGTAACCGGGCACTTCCCGCACATTCACCGTGCCGACGTGGAGCTCGGAAATGAACCGCGTGATGTAGTCGAGCCGGTTGGTGCACACCGCGGACGAGAGGCCGTATGCCGTCGAATTGGCGATGCGGATGGCGTCCTCGATGTCGGCGAAGCGGATGACGGGCGACACCGGGCCGAACGTCTCGAACTTCACCACCGGCATTTCGGGTTGCACATGATCGAGCACGGTGGGCGAGTACAGCGCGCCGCGGCGCACATTGCCGTGCAGCAGCTTCGCGCCCATGGCCACCGCCTCGAGGACGCGGGCTTCGAAGCTCCGGGCCGCGGCCTCGTCGATCACCGTGCCCATGTCCAGTGCTTCGTCCATGGGGTCGCCATAGGACCAGGCGCGGGTGCGCTCCAGCAGCGCGGCCACGAAATCGTCGGCGATTCGCGCGTGCACGAGGATGCGCTTGACCGCCGTGCAGCGTTGTCCCGAATTCTTGTACGACCCCGCCGCAGCGAGGCCCGCTGCCTCGTCGATGTCGGCATCTTCCATGACGATGATCGGATCGTTGCCGCCGAGCTCGAGAATCTGGCGCTTGTACACGGCTTTGCCGGCGATGTATTTGCCCACCGCCACGCCGCCGGTGAAGGTGACGAGGTCGACGTCCGGATTGGTGAGCATCTCATCGGCGATCTCGCGCGGATCACCGGTCACCACCGAGAACATGGCGGGCGGCAAGCCGGCTTCGTACAGGACGTCGGCGAGTGCCAGGGCGGAAAGCGGCGTCTTCTCGGTCGGCTTCAGCACCATCCGGTTATTGGTGGCAATGGAGGGCGCCACTTTGTGCGCCACCTGGTTCAGCGGATGGTTGAATGGCGTGATCGCCGAGATCACACCCAGGAGGGGCTCGCGCAATGTGTACACCTTGCGCTTCTTGCCGTGCGGCGTGAGATCGCACGAAAACACCTGGCCATCATCGGTCAGGGCCGCGTTGCCGGCAAAGACGAACACATCACAGGCGCGGCCCACCTCGTAGCGCGAATCCTTCTTGCACAATCCCGCTTCGGCAGTGATGAGATCGGAGAGCTCCTCGGTACGACCGCGCATGATCTCCGCCGCGCGGTGAAGAATGCGGGAGCGCTCGAAGCGGGTCAGGGTCGGCTTGCAGGCTCTGGCAACCGTGAACGCGCGGCGAACCTCCTCGACTGTCGCTTTCGGTACGGTGCCGACAGCCGCGCCGGTATACGGGTTGCGGACCTCGAGGGTTCGCGCGCCGCCGATGAGCTCGCCCGCGACGCGCATCTTCTCGTGCAGCACGTGACCCTGCCGCAGTCCGGTGAGCTCGGTCATCATGTTCATGGTGATGTTCTCGGCAGCGATTACTGCAGGCAATTGAGGGCGAGGTCGAAGGCGTCGAAGTTGCGCCAGCGCCTTCCCGCCGGGAGCGAATCGCTCCGCCGGTTGGCGATCAGCGGCACCCGTTGCTCCGACACCCCGCCATGCGAGCGCAATGGGGCATCGAGCCCGGAAAGATCATGGCGCTCGCGGCTCGTTCCCAGGACGGTGAGCCGCTCCGACACCACCACCAGGTCGCCGACCCGATCCGGAGGCAACTCGAAGCGCGCGCACGCGTCGGTGCGGGTCAACGTCAGCTCGACGCCGGGCAGTGCGGCGATCACGTTGGCAACCGTCGCGACCTTGTTGGTATCCGTCACATAAACCGTCGCAAACGATCCCAGCGCTCCGTGGTGCACGACGTAGGGATCGGTGATGGGCAGGATGACGCGGGTGGCACCCGCACCGCACCCGCCGTCGAGTGCGTCCTGCAGATAAATGACATTGGGCCGGCCGAAGGCATCCGTCTTGGCATTCATACCGTGGTCGGCGGTGAGCACGATCAAGGCGCCCAGCGCATCGAGCTGCCCCAGATACCCATCCATCATGGCGTGGAAATCATTGGCCACCGCGGTGCCCGGCGCGGCCTTGTGCTGCACGTAATCGGTGGTCGAAAGATAGATGACATCCGGGCGTTCGCGCTCCAGGAGCTTCACCCCGGACGCGAATACGAATTCGGAGAGTCCGGCGCTGTACACCGACGGCACGGCCATTCCGACCAGTGCCGGAACATTGTCGATGCCATTCATCGACTGCGTCGCCTCGTTCGCCTTCTCGGCCGAAAAACAGATGCCGCGCAACTCATGACCGAGGAGGGCGCGAAGCTTGTCCTTTGCCGTGACCACGGCGACCTTCGCCCCTTGCCGGGCAAGAGCGGCGAGAAGGGTTCCCGAACGCAGATACTTCGGGTCGTTCATCATGACTTCGGCACCGGCGTCGCGATCCCAGAAATAGTTGCCGCAAATGCCATGCACGGACGGGGGCACGCCGGTCACGATCGAGAGATTATTGGGATTGGTGAACGATGGGATCACGCAGTCCGCGGTAAGGCATACCCCGCGCTCGCGCAGCGCTGCAAGAAACGGAGCGCGGTCCGAAGCAATCGCCTGATTGATGTATTCCGGCTCGCAGCCGTCGATGCACAGGACCACCACCGGCTGCTTGGGCCAGGCGTAGGTGCGGCCGTTGGCGCGCACCGATACGGGCGCGCTCATCATCGGCCTTTCCGGGTGGCAGTGTCGCGCACGGCGGTGGCATTGGCCTTGTGCATGCGCTCCCGGCTCGCCATGACGTGCTCGTGCAGTGCGTGTGCCGCGCCTTCGCCATCTGCTGCGGCAATGCGGTCCACGATCTGCCGGTGCTCCCGGGCGGAGGTCGGCAGCACGCCGTTTTGCGCCAAGGTCGTACGCCGGAAAAGGCGCAACTCGTTGACGAGGCGGCGATAGGTGGTGAGGAGCTTGGCATTGCCGGCGAGCTCGACCAACCGATCGTGGAATTCCAGGTTGGCCTTGAGATACCCATCGACATCGTTGCGGGTGGCCGCTTTCTCCATCCGCGCGACGTGGCTGCGCAGCTCGCGCACGGCATCGGGATCGGCGCTGGCGGCAACCCGCCGCCCGACAAAGGCATCGAGCACGGCGCGCAACTCGTAAATGTTGTCCGCCTCTTCGACCGCGATCTGCCGCACGTACACGCCCCGGTTCTTTTCCAGGCGCACAAGCCCTGACTCCTCGAGGGCGCGGAACGCTTCGCGGACCGGACCGCGCGAAACGCCGAGCAGGTCTGCCAGCGCAGCTTCATTGAGCTTGGTGCCGGGCGGAAGATCGCCGGCGAGGATCATGCGCTCGAGCTCACGCTGCACGAGTGCCGGGAGCGAGTGCGATTGCAGGAGGGCGATGCCCGCGGCGGGTGCGGCGACCGGCGCGACCGCCGGGGGCCGTGCCGGGCGGGTTCGCGTCGCAGCGGCTTCGCCACGCACGGTAGGGCTTCCCTTCCCGGTGCCGGCCGCGGTGCCTGGAGCGGAGGGGGCCGGCTTCAACAGCTTCAGCATGGGTGCCTCATGGTTGCCTATTGGACTGCGTCGGGTGTAGATTGTCAACAATCTGCAAAAGCCCCAACCTCGTCATCATCGCGTCCCCGGGCTCGCACGATGACCTCGGACTGAATCGGAAATCCTGATCATGGGCGTCCCTGCGCGGAGCCGCATTGTCATCATCGGCGGCGGCGCCATCGGTTGCAGCATCGCCTATCACTTGGCCAAGCGGGGCGAGCGCGAGGTCGTGCTGCTGGAGCGGCTGCAACTCACCCATGGCGCGACGTGGCATGCCGCGGGGCTCGTCGGCCAGTTGCGCAGCAGCAGCAACCTGACGCGATTGATGTGTTATTCGGCCGAGCTCTACGGCAAGCTCGAGGCCGAGACCGGCCAAGCCACCGGCTGGCACGGCGTAGGCAGCCTGCGTCTCGCCTCGTCTGCCGCGCGCTGGCAGGAGCTCAAGCGATCCGCGACGATGGCCAAGGGCTTCGGCTTTCACGTCGAGCTCGTTTCGGCGCTGCAGGCGCGCGATCTTTTTCCGTTGCTCGAGCCTGGCGGCGTGGTCGGTGCGGCCTGGATCGAGGGCGACGGCTACGTCGATCCGACCAGCCTGACCAACGCCTATGCCGCCGGAGCACGCGCCGGCGGGATGCAGTTGATCCAGGGCGTCACCGTCACGGCGCTCAGGAAACGCGGCCGGCGGGTGACGACGGTCGTCACCGACCAGGGCGAGATCGAAGCGGAAAGCGTGATCAACGCCGGCGGCATGTGGGGGCGCGAGATTGCCGCGATGGTCGGCACGCGGGTGCCGGCGTGCGCCGTCGAGCACCAATATTTCGTCACCGAAAAGACGGAGCGCATTCCCGCCGATCTCCCCACCCTGCGCGATCCCGACGGTAATTTTTATGTCAAGCCGGAGCCCGGCGCGCTGGCGGTGGGGGGCTGGGAGTCGAACACCGTGCCGTGGGGTGCAGGCGGCATTGCGCAGGATTTCGGTCCGGAATTGCTGCAGCCGGATTTCGATCGCTTTGCGCCGCTGGCCGAAGCGGCGTCGGCGCGCATTCCGGTGCTGAACGAGGTGGGCATCCGGCAACTGATCAACGGCCCGATCCCGATCACGCCCGACGGCGAGCCGATCATCGGATTGAGCCCCGAGCTCGACAACTTTTATCTGTGCTGCGGCTTCACCTCCGGCATCGCCGCGTCGGGCGGCGCCGGCTGGGTGATGGCGAACTGGATCGTCGATGGCGACCCGGGCATGGACCTGTGGCCGTTCGATGTGCGCCGTTTCGGCACGCCGCATTCGGCCCGGCAATTCATGTACGAGCGCGCCGTCGAAAGCTATGGCCGCTACTACTCGATCGCCTTTCCGGCGCACGAGCCCAAAGCAGGCCGCGCCGCGCGCCGCAGCCCGTTGCACGCCACCCTCGCGCGCGCCGGTGCGGTCTACGGCAACAAGTTCGGCTGGGAGCGGCCCAACTGGTTCGCTCCGACAGGCACGCCCGCCGTCGACCCACCGTCGTTCGAGCGGGGGAGAGCCTTCGACGCGGTCGGCGCCGAGCACCGTGCAGTGCGGGAGCGCGTCGCCTTGATCGACATGAGCTCGTTCTCCAAGTACGAGGTACGTGGCCCTGGTGCACTGGCGCTGCTGCAGAAGCTCGCCGTCAACGATCTCGATCGTGCGGTCGGCACCATCGTCTATACGCAGTTATGCAATGCGCGCGGCGGCATCGAGGCCGACGTGACCATCACGCGCCTGGCCGAGGACCGCTTCTATTTCGTCACCGGCAGCG
>JBDUCE010000211.1:0-5234 GCA_040003635.1 Betaproteobacteria bacterium | reverse complement strand
ACGCGTGTATCAGCCGTAGCCGGTCGAGGCGCCTTCGCTGACGGCGGCGCAGCGACTGTCCGGCCCTGGTCGCGGTTCGCTCCCCCGCCGGCGCGATGCTCCGGTGCACCGGTTCCCTCGGCCGGACCGGGCTCGAAGGCGAGCAGCCGCAACAAGGTCATGCTGAACCCCATCGCTTCATCGGGCGCGAGCGCCAAGTCAGCGCGACCGGCGACGCAGATCTGGTAGGCGAGCTGCACCTGCTCCGGCGACATCCGTGCGGCGTAATCGACCACGCGTGTTCCATCCTCGAGCGTGGCGGCCGCCGTTGGCACCGTCTGCACGAGCGCGATGCGATGGAAAAGGGAGGCAAGCTCCTCCAAAGCCGCCGCGCCCGAGAGATTGCGTGCCGCCATCGCATCGGCCTCATCGACCAGCGCCACGCCGTCGCCGGCGAGCAACGCGTCGACGAGCCGGAATACATGCTGCGTGTCGACCGCGCCCAGCATGGTCCGCACGACCTCTTCGCGCACTTCGCCGCCGCCATAGGCGATCGCCTGGTCGAGCAGTGACAGGGCATCGCGCATCGACCCGCGAGCGCCGCGGGCGATGAGGGCGAGCGCCGCCTGATCCGAGGCAATGGCTTCCGCAACGAGGATCGAAGTGAGGCGCTCCACGATGGTAACGACGGGCAGCTGCTTCAGGTTGAACTGCAGGCACCGCGAAAGCACGGTGACGGGAATCTTTTGCGGATCGGTCGTCGCCAGCACGAACTTGACGTGCTCGGGCGGTTCCTCGAGTGTCTTCAGCATCGAGTTGAAGGCCTGCTTCGACAGCATGTGCACTTCGTCGATCAGGTATACCTTGTAGCGGCCGGCGGTCGGCGCGTAGCGCGCGTTGTCGAGGATCTCGCGCATGTTGTCGATGCCGGTGTTGGACGCCGCATCGAGCTCCAGCAAGTCGACGAAACGGCCGGCGTCGATATCGGTGCAGGCCGCACAAACGCCACACGGCGTGGCGGTCACGCCGACGGCGCAATTGAGGCTCTTCGCCAGGATTCGCGCGATGGTGGTCTTGCCGACCCCGCGCGTGCCGGTCAGGAGGTAGGCATGATGCAGCCGGTTGCGGGTGAGCGCATTGCTTAGCGCGCGCACCACATGCTCCTGGCCCGACAACTCGGCAAAGGTCCGTGGCCGCCATTTCCTGGCGAGCACCTGATAGCTCATGGCGAGGTGTAAAGCGGCGTGTTTCGCGCCCCCGTGGGAAGCGCAGGGCGCTGGCTATTTGCCATCCAATCGGCCTGGGAGGCGGGCGCCGGCGACAACACGAAACGCACGTGGATGCGCGTTGGCGTCGGAGCCGGCGAGTGACACAGTATCAGGTCGATAGGGTGGACAAAGCGCAAAGGTGGCGAGCCGTTCCCCCGGCACTTGCAGAGAATCGCTGTGGCTGCTTCCTTCCGGACCTGACCAGATTCACGACCATGCAATGCGGGGCGACCCGCCGTTGATCGGTTGGGCGGTGAGCGCAAGCCTCGATTATCAACCATCGCGGGATCGCCGGCAAGGAATGGGGACGGGCGCTTTTATTCCGGTGGCATAATTGGCGGGTGGCTCGAGCACCGGATGCCCATTATCGATTTCCAGGCCCTGCACGTGCATTTGCGCACCACGCTCCGAACGAGCGTGGCGGTTGCGCTTCTCGCGGCCGCGGGCTGCGAACGCGCCGTCGAAACGCCGCCGGCCACACCCGCGCTGCCATCGAACGAGCTCGTGGTGGTGGTTCGGCCCGGACCCGCCACTTATTTCAACGGGCCGGATGGCAAGCCGGCGGGCCTCGATGTCGACCTGCTGCACCTTTTCGCAACGCTGCGCAAAACACCCGTGCGATTCATCCCGGCCGGCAACTCGGGGGAGCTCGCAGAGATCGTCGCCCAGGGCAAGGCGCATGTGGGCGCCGGCGGACTCTACCGCCCCCCGTCGACCGCTTCGTCGGCGGCAAAGCACTTGCTATCCAGCATCACCGCTTCCGATGCACGTGAGAGGCCGGTGCTGTGGACGAGCGGCTACTTCATCGTTGCGCCGGTGCTCATCTACAACGCGGATGGGTTCAAGCCGACCGGCTGGCGCGATCTTGCAGGCGAGCGGGTGGCCTATCTCACCAGTACCGGACTCGACGCAGACCTCGCCAAGTTGCGCCAGGCGTATCCCGCCGTGCAGTGGACACCGACCGATGCGCCCACGGGCGACGCCCTCATCGCCCAGGTGAGCGACGGCCGGCTTGACTACGCCATCGTGGCCTCGAATCTGGCGGCGGTGTCGCGCAATGTGTACCTGAGCTTCGATGTCGCGTTCCCGGTCGGCGGCCGGCGCGAGCTCGGCTGGGTGCTGCCGCCCGGTGCTACCGGATTGCGCGACGAAATCGATCGTTTCTTTCTGAAAATCCGGCGCGATGGAACACTGCAGCGGCTGGTCGATCGCTATTTTGGACATCCGCAACAAGTCCTGCGCATGGACGCGGGCATCCTCCAGGAACGCATCAAGTCGACGCTGCCGCAGTTTCGCACGGCGTTCGAGCATGCGCAGCAGATGACCGGCATCGAGTGGCGGCTGCTCGCTGCCCTCGCCTACCAGGAGTCGCAGTGGGACCCGCTCGCAACCAGTGAAACGGGGGTGCGCGGCATGATGCAACTGACCGAGGAGACCGCACGCCACCTCGGTGTTCTCGACCGCCTGGACCCGAAGCTAAGCATCGCCGCGGCGGCGCGCTACCTGCGCGCGTTGAAGGACAAGCTTCCCGCGCGCATCGCCGAGCCCGATCGCACCTGGCTCGCCCTGGCGGCATTCAACATCGGGCTCGGCCATCTCGAAGATGCGCGCATTCTGGCGCAAAAACAGAAGCTCAATCCCGACAGCTGGAGCGACGTCAAGAAAGCGCTCCCGCTCTTGGCCGAGCCGGAGTACTACGAGCAGGCAAAGCTCGGCTACGCGCGCGGCGGCATGCCGGTTGCATTTGTCGACCGCGTGCGGGCCTATTACGATGTGTTGCTCGCCCACCAGCCTGGCTACCAACCCCGGCTGCAGGTCGCAATGCCGCCCGACCAGGAACGCCTCGTCGCGGCGTCCCCGTAGCATGGATCGCGACATGGCTGCGCAACGGCCGCCGGCGTTGCCTCACCTGCACCCTGAGGTTGGCCGCTCCTCATGATGAAATCGCAATTGCTCGCTTTGGTGCTTGCTGCGCTGATCGCCCTGCCGGCGGCCGCGGCAACGTCCTCCTCCGTGTTCCTGGAAGAGCTTACCTCGCCGGAAGTCGCCAACGCGATCAAAAGCGGCAAGACCACCATCATCGTCCCCATCGGCGGCACCGAGCAGAATGGTCCGCATATGACGCTCGGCAAGCACAATGTTCGCGTCAGGGTATTGGCGGGGAAGATCGCCGCGGCGCTCGGGAACGCGCTGGTGGCGCCGGTGATCGCCTATGTGCCGGAAGGCAGCGTCGAGCCACCGACCGCCCACATGCGGTTTGCGGGCACCATCACGGTGCCCGCTGCAACCTTCGAAAGCGTCCTGGAATCCGCGGCCCGCAGCTTTCGATTGCATGGCTTTCACGATGTTGTTTTTCTCGGCGACCACGGCGGCTACCAGAAAGAGGAAACCGGTGTTGCCAGCCGGCTCAATCGCGAGTGGAAGAAGACCGACGTGCGCGCCCACGCCGTTGAAGAGTATTATCGCGCCACCGAAACGGCATTTCGCCAGGCACTCAAAGGTCGCGGATTCACCGACGCCGAAATCGGCACCCACGCCGGCCTGGCCGATACCTCGCTCGCGCTGGCAGTCGATCCGCATCTCGTGCGCACCGATCGCATGGGCTCGAGCGCCGGGTCCGGCAGCAACGGCGTGGCCGGGGATCCCCGTCGATCGAGCGTCGAGCTGGGCCAGCTAGGGGTGGATGTGGTCGTCACCCAGACCGTGGCCGCCATCCGCAAGGCCGTCGCGCGAAGCCCGCGGTGATGGGCTGGCCGGATCGCTTGCGCTTCCCCTTCAATCGACATTTCAACCGGGAAATTTGACACGTGACACTGTCCGCCCAGCGCCGCGCCTTGTGTGCGGCCTTTTGCCTCGATCTCGCACTCATCACTCCGGTCATCGCGCAGGCCCCCGCACCACCCGCTGCTCCAGGGATGGTCAACACCATTCCCGGCATGCCGGCGGTGATCGTTCCAGGCAACCTGTACAGCGAGCAGACCGCCGGCCGGATCAGCGCTGCCATCGCCGGCGACCTGCCCCGGGTGTATGTGCCGCACGTGCAATCGAACGACGTCTATGTCATCGACCCGGCCACGCACAAGGTGGTGGACCGGTTTCGCGTGGGCATCAACCCGCAGCACGTCGTGCCGTCGTGGGATCTCAAAACCCTCTGGGTCGCGAACAACGCCGAGGGCCGCAAGGACGGCAGCCTCACGCCCATCGATCCGAAGACCGGCAAGCCCGGCAAATCGATTCCGGTCGACGACCCGTACAACATGTATTTCAGCCCCGATGGCAAGTCGGCGATCGTGGTCGCCGAGGCGCAGAAGCGACTCGACTTCCGCGACCCGCACTCCATGACGCTGCAGTCCTCGGTCGCGGTGCCGGGATGTGGTGGCATCAACCACGCCGATTTTGCAATCGACGGGCGCTTCGCGATCTTCACCTGCGAGTTCAGCGCCGGGCTCGCCAAGGTCGATCTCGTCAATCGCCAGGTGCTGGGCTACCTCAAGCTCTCCAAGGGCGGAATGCCGCAGGACATTCGCATCTCACCGGACGGCACCACTTTTTTCGTGGCGGACATGATGGCTGACGGCGTGTTCGTGATCGACGGCGCGAGCTTCAAGGAGACCGGATTTGTGAAGACCGGCATCGGCACCCACGGACTGTATCCAAGCCGCGACGGGCGCAAACTCTACGTGACCAATCGCGGGTCGAACCGGATCCATGGCAAGGCCCATGGCAAAGGCAGTGTGTCGGTGATGGACTTCGCGACCCGCACCGTGGATGTGACCTGGCCCATTCCGGGCGGTGGCAGTCCGGACATGGGGAACTTGAGCGGCGACGGCAAGACGCTGTGGGTGTCCGGACGCTACGACAACGTGGTGTATGCAATCGACACCACCGATGGCCGGGTCGATACGATCAAGGTCGGCACCGAGCCGCACGGCCTCACGGTGTGGCCGCAGCCGGGGCGTTACTCTCTCGGCCACACCGGCAACATGC
>JBDUCE010000210.1:0-5239 GCA_040003635.1 Betaproteobacteria bacterium | reverse complement strand
CACTGGCTGACATCTGCGCCCTGAAGGACGTGCCGAAGCAACTCGAAGGCGCGAGTTTCCACCCCCTCCTCGACGATCCGACCGCGAAGCACAAGGGCGCGGCGATCACCGTCATCAAGCGCGGACAGGTAGGCGCGGCCACCCTCGACGATAACGCACTCCACCGGCGAGCTCACGCGAAGCACCACGCCGCGTGCGACGCATTCCCTCGCCATCGCCTGGGTGATCGCACCCATGCCGCCCAGCGCATGACCCCATTGGCCGCGTTGGCCATTCACTTCACCGAAAACATGATGCAGGAGGACGTAGGCCGAGCCGGGTGTATACGGGCTCGCATAATTGCCGACCACGGCATCGAAGCCGAACGCCGCTTTCACCGGATCAGCTTCGAACCAGCGATCCAGGATGTCGCCCGCGCTCTTGGTGAACAGGTCGAGCACATCGCGTTGCCCTTCGAGACCCAGGGCACGAAAGCGCTTGGCGACCTTCCAGCCATCGAGCAAGGCGCTGATGCTCGCAGCCGACGAGGACGCGCCGATGTTGGGTGGAGTGGCGAGCAGAAGATCACGAAGCACATCTGCCACACGGTCGAGCATGGCGTAGTACGTGGGCAGGCGTTGCGCATCGCGCACCGAAAACCGTGCCAGCTCCGCCTGTGTTTGCGCGAGGCTCCCGCCCATCTTGAGATAGGCCGGCCCGGGCAGGGGCAGGAAATTGGAGAGCGGGCGAGGGATGATGCGCAACCCGTGCGCTGCCAGGTGCAGGTCACGAACGATCCGCGGGTTGAGGAGGCTCACGGTGTAGCTCGCCGTCGAGTTCCGGAACCCTGGGTGGAACTCTTCGGTCACTGCGGCGCCGCCCACGATGGCGCGGCGCTCCAGTACGCAAACCTTGAAGCCGCCGGCGGCGAGATACGCTGCACACACCAGCCCGTTATGGCCGCCGCCAATGATCACGGCATCGAATGCGGCGGACGCTCCCATGACCCTTGGACCGTACCGCTATTCGTCGGTCATGCCGGCCGCAACGGTGGAAAAGCCGCAGTCCACGTAGGTGATCTCACCGGTGATGCCGCTCGCGAGCTGCGACAACAGAAACGCCGCCACGTTGCCGACCTCGTCGATGGTCACGTTGCGGCGCAGCGGCGCCGTGCGTTGGACGAAGCCCAGCAATTTCGAGAAGCCGCCGATGCCCGCCGCGGCGAGGGTCTTGATCGGACCGGCGGAGATGCCGTTCACCCGAATCTGTTCCGGGCCGAGGCACGATGCGAGATAACGCACGTTCGCCTCGAGGCTCGCCTTGGCAAGACCCATGACGTTATAGCTCGGCAGCGCGCGCACCGCGCCCAGGTAGGTCAGCGTCAGCAGTGATGCGTTGCGGCCCTGCATGAGCGGACGTGCACCCTTGGCGAGCGCCGCGAAGCTGTAGCTCGAAACGTCGTGGGCCGTGGCAAATGCGCTGCGCGAAATGCCATCCAGAAAATCACCGGCCAGCGCCTCGCGTGGCGCAAAGGCAATCGAATGCAGGAGACCGTCGAGCCCATCCCACTCCCGTTTGAGGGATGCGAACAGGGCATCGATGTCCTCATCGCGGCTGACATCGCACGGCAACACCGGAACCGTGCCGAACTCCGCCGCGAGGCGAACGACGCGTTCCTTGAGATCGTCGTTGACATAGGTGAAAGCGAGCGTGGCACCCTCGCGCTGGCAGGCCCGCGCGATGCCATGCGCGATCGAGCGGTTCGACAGTACGCCGGTGATCAGGATTTTCTTGCCGGCGAGGAATCCCATGGTGGCTCCGTCCATATCCGTGAACGCGTGGTGCGCGATATCGGCCGCATTGCTACCGGCAGGGAGATCAAATCAAAACAGCGTCCGCAGCGGACCGATCACGCCGCACGCGAGCCGGCGATTGGGTACGTCCGGCGCTGCATCGATGCGACCGAGGGCGCCTTCATGCAGCACCACCGATTTACCGGCCAGTCCGTTGGGACCCTCCACGGCGACGCCTGAGAGATGGAGCGTCATCCCCGCCGAGCTCTCGTTGCCGAGGGTCAGGCTCGGTATGCGCTCGGAAAGTGGCGCCGCCGCTCCGGGCGGGCTCCATGGCGGTCCGGCCGAGAATCCGTTGGGCGAGCTGCAGTTACCGTTCGCGTGCACCAATACACGGTACACGCCGGGAGGTACTCCGGAAATCTGGACGAGCATCGTCACCCCATCGCCGCGCGAGATGAAACGCACGGAACCGTCCGCCGCGCTGCCTCCGAGAGCGCGCAGCGACGCCTCGAGCCCCGGTCCGCGCGCCGCCTCCTTGCCGGAAAACAATGCGCTGCCCGCATCCTTGACGGTCTGGCAGGACGAAAGCACGAGCGCCAGCGCGACCGCCACCAGCGAATTTCCGGGAATGAACCGCTTCATTCCTGCCGCACCCGGCATTACTGCGAAAAACATTGGCGTCATCGCCGGCGAATCACGCCGCAGGCGACTCGCGCCCCCGAGTTGCCGGTGGGCTGCGTCTTGTAATCGTCCGCATCCTTATGAACGATGACGCCTCGGCCGACGATGTCCGCGGTGCCACCGCCGATGGTCACAATGTCGAGCGTCGTCGTCAGCCTGGCATTGCCGGCGGCGTCGGCCATCAGCATCGGCATGTCGCCGGCGTGACGGTCCCGGCTGTCCGGATCGGCGTGTGGCTTGCCCGCGGGATTGAAATGCCCGCCGGCGCTGGTCGCATCCTCGGCGGTGCAATCGCCTTTTTCGTGAATATGAAAGCCGTGGCCGCCCGGCGTGAGGCCCGATATTTCCGCAACCACCGTCACCCGCTCGCCACTCTGGGTGAAGGCCACCGATCCCTTGGTGTCGTTGCCTTTGGTCGGCGCCAGATCGGCAACGGCGGCCGGCCCGGTGGAAGTCATCGCCGCGCATCCTGCCAGAAGCATTGCGGCTGCGATTGCAATAGCGTGGTTCATGCGGATTCCTCGTGTGTGGCGCATGGGCGTTTGGCGGGTGATGCTACGGGTGAGCAAGCGCCCGGCATCGGCTCGGGGGCCCACATCATAAGCGATTGCCGCCAAAGTCCCGCAACGGTCACAAGGTCGTGCCTATAATCCGCGGTGCGGCAGGAATCGCACCTCGGCACATCGAGGTCGCAGCCCATGGGAAAGACGTGCTGCGTCCCACACCGTCAGGAGATTCGAGATGAGCGCTCCATTCACCACGCGCCTCCCGCGCGCTACGCGCCGTAACTCATTGATCGTGTCCGCCCTGGTCGCATCGGGTTTATTGGCCGGATGTGGCGGAGGCGGCGACGGCGACTTCGACCTCAACGTCAAGCCATCCTTCGCCGGAACGATCACCAAGATGACGTACGACGGCACGAGTGACGACTTGTTGACGGGGGGCCTGGGCAAGAGCGGGCTGCAGGGCACGGCGCCCACCATCGCCAATCCGACCGCACCCACCGCCGCGGAGTTGCGGCGTCTCGCGCTCTACATCAACTACCGCGCGCTGGTCGACGTCAACAAGCCGACGGGGGGCTACGGCACGCTGTACGGGCCCAACATCGACGTCAAAGGCAACGACACACTCGGCGAAGGCAAGATCGCCGGCACCGAGTACCTGGCCTATGCCGACGACGGCACCGGCAAGCTGAACGTCACCCTGATGGTGCAGGTACCGAACAGTTTCAGCAAGGACAAGGCATGCATCGTGACCGCGGCGTCATCCGGCTCGCGCGGCGTCTACGGCGCCATCGGCACTGCCGGAGAGTGGGGCTTGAAGCACGGCTGCGCGGTCGCGTACATCGACAAGGGCACCGGGATGGGTGTCCACGACCTCGCCGGCAACACCGTCAATTTGCAGAACGGCCTTCGCGCCGATGCGGCGAGCGCCGGCAAGAGCTCCAACTTCACGGCCGCCCTCACCGCGGCGGAGCTTGCCTCCTTCAATGCCGCCTTTCCGAATCGCATCGCGTTCAAGCACGCCTTCTCGCAGCAGAATCCCGAGAAGGATTGGGGCAGGAACACGCTGGACGCCGTGCGCCTCGCGTTCTTCGTGCTGAACGAGCAGTTCTCGGACAAGTTCAACAACGGCAGCAGCAAGGTTCAAATCAAGCCTGACAACACGATCGTCATCGCCTCGTCGGTATCCAACGGCGGCGCAGCGGCCATTGCGGCAGCGGAGCAGGATACCGAAGGATTGATCGACGGCGTTGCCGTGGGCGAGCCCGTGCTCGAGCTTCTGCCCAACCCGGCCTTGACGGTCAGGCGCGGGACCACATCACTCGTCGGCGGCGCGCGCCCGCTGTACGACTATTACTCGTTGGCCAACCTCTATAGGCCGTGCCTGTCGCTATCGGCGCGCGCGGCGGGTTCGCACGGCGTGGCAGCCGTGCTGCCGGTACCGGCGATTGCGGCCAATCGTTGCGCGGCGCTCAAGGCACGCGGGCTCTTGACCAAGACAACGCTTGCGGAGCAGGCGGACGAGTCGCTCGACATCTTGATTGCTGCCGGCTGGCAGCCCGAGTCGAATCTGAATCATGGGGTGGAGTGGACCCAGGGCACCATCGCGGTCTTGACAGGATATGCCTTTGCCTATGGCCGTTTCAGCGTAAACGACAACCTGTGCGGCCTCTCGTACGCGGGCGTGGATGCGGCTGGCCAGCCCGCGCCCCTGTCGGCCACGGCGCTGGCCCAGATCTTCGGCACGGGTAATGGCGTACCACCCATCAGCGGCGTTCAAATCATCAACAACAACAGCGTCGGAGGGCCTATCAATCATTTGATTTCGGTCTCACCGTCGACCGGATTGCAGGATTACAACATCGACGGCGCCGTCTGCCTGCGCAATCTGTGGACGGGCACCGATGCCAATGCGGTACGCGTCCAGACCGGAGTGAAGGAAACCGTGCGCAGCGCCAACTTGCGCGGGAAGCCGGCCATCATCGTCGCCGGTCGATCCGATGGGCACGTGCCCGTCAACTTCAACGAACGTCCGTACTTCGGCCAGAACAAGATCGTGGAAGGGTCCGCGAGCAAACTGTCATACATCGAAGTCCTCAACGCGCAGCACTTCGATGCATTCATCGACAACGCGGCGGTGCCCGGATTCGATGTGGCCTACGTGCCGTTGCATTACTACTTCATCATGGCGATGGACAAGGTGTACGCCAACCTGACGCAGAGCGCGCCGTTGCCGCCCTCGCAGGTCGTGCGCGCCACACCGCGCGGCGGCACACCCGG
>JBDUCE010000209.1:0-5241 GCA_040003635.1 Betaproteobacteria bacterium | reverse complement strand
CGTGCGTCGATTTACCAGGCCCCACTGGGCAAAGCCGGGCGGCGTGCAAACGGCGCATCCATTGAACGTCGCTTACAGTTCTTTTGTCATGAAGACGCTGTACGGATCTTCGACGTAGCCCGCAAACGGTCCGCATGGCTTGAACCCAAAACCCGCGTAGAGGCTTCGAGCCGGTGCGAAGGCTTCCATCGATCCGGTTTCCAGGCTTAGCTGCTGATAAGAACGGCGCCTCGCCTCGTCGAGAATGTGGCGCATAAGTCTCGCCGCAACGCCCTTCCGCAGGTGTAAAGACACCGTGCGCATCGACTTGATTTCGCCATGACGGGAATCCAGCTCCTTGAGGGCACCGCAACCCATCAACTCCGAGTTCCGCCATACGCTCCAAAACGTAATTTCCGGCTTGCGCAAGGCCTCCAGATCCAGAGCATGCACACTTTCCCGGGGAGAATGCAACGCTGCACTCTGCAAGTGCGTGTGCAACAACTGAACTATCTCCGGGCTGGTCAAGTCACCTGCGCGAATTTCCATATGAGCTCGCAGCTGCAGTTTGGCGCCTGACGTTTGACCCGAGCGGCGGCCGCGGGCCAGCGACGCCGTCCGGACGCTGTCCGATCGATGGAGGGACTGGTCGCCACGGTACGCTAAATCGGCGCCTCGAGCAGGCATCCGAACTCTCGGGCGAAGTCTACCGAAACGCGCGCGTGCACCGCGCCTTGCTGGTCGAAGAAGCGCTGCGTGCCACTGAGGCCGAATACGCCTTCGTGCCAGATATTGGGGTGTATGTAGAGCCCTTGCCGGCCGTCGAAGCGGAAGCAGACGAAGCGCTCCGGCGTCACGTCGTCGCCCGGCAGGGCCAATGGCACATAGAACGGCCGGCGATCGAGCGGAAAGAAAAGCTGGCCGCCATCGGGATGGTAGTTCGCATGCCACAGCATCATGCTGCGCGGGAGGCGGGCGTGGTCGGTGCGGGCGAGCTCCGGAAGCTGTGCATAGGCCAGGATGTAGTGGCCACCCACGGCTTCATTGCGGCCGTACAGAATGTCGCCCTGCCATTCGCTGACGAACACGCCCTCGGTTGTACCAGCCTGATCTCCGGTATCCACGTCGACGGGCCGGGTGCCTTGGGCAGGCCAGCGCACGATCTCGACGCGGCATTCCTTGGGGTCGTCAATCAGGCGCCCATAGCCTTGAAGTGTCTCGGCTGTGGCACCCACTACCTGCATGGCTACGCGCTTCAGCCCGGATGGGAGCTGGGGATTGAGATAATCGATCGGCGCTTGCACAAAGGTCTCCTGCATTCCGCTGCACGTGGCTGTCGTTCAGTGGCGCCTATCGCTAAAGCCGACCATGGCCCGGAAGAAGAACGCCCGAGCCGGCGTGACTGCCCGACCGCACGGTCAGGCGCCTCGTTCCTCGATGCGAACGTCGGCAATCCAATTACGCGCTCTTCGCGCGAGACGGGATTCAATATCCTCCCCTTCAAAGGTGGCTGGGGCACGGCGAAGCCACGATGGGTCAACATTCTCGAACGCGTTGATATTGACAACGGCAAGAAGATGATTCGCGATTTCGCTGGTGACCAAGGGGACGACGCCGCAGCGTGAACAGACATGGAACGCGGCGGTCCGGGTTCCAAACGCGTACTTTGACACGAGGGCGAAGTTGTGAATAGCGACCGCCAGCCTGGCACTCGGATGGGATGTCCAGACGCCACCGTGCTTGACGCAAAACGAACAACCACAGGCACGCGCCGAAATCTCCGGCGGTTCACCTGCCCATTCCAGTTCAAATGCAATATTGCCGCAGTGGCATTTGCCGTTGATCAGCATACGGAGCTCCGAGGGCGCGTCTCTTCGATCGGCGCAGTCTACGCGATCGTCTTGGTGACGAAGGGTTGGGCTTCGTTGCGCCAAGGGGCACGGAGGCAAGGCAACTCCGTGCCCTTTATGTTTGCAACGGGTGGGCGCGCGAAGGATTGGTCGTTCCCGCAGTGCCAGGACATCATCCGGAATCCTCCCATGACAAGGTGTCAACCGAGCCTTGATCTGGCGCGTACACCCTTGCGCGAATGCACGACGGCAAGGCTTAGCGGTGAGCCGGCCGCCCTGCCTGCGAGCGCACATCGCCTGAATTGACTTCGGCGGTCAGGCACTCAATACTGCACGCGCGCCATTAAGCCCCCATCCGTTCTAAGAAGAAAATGATCGCGATCCCGATGTTTTGCAGAGGCGACCAAACGCCGGGAATCACGGGGGCAGTGCAAATGAAAATCATATCCATATTGGCGGCCATCCTTATGCTACTCGCGGCCACCGCGTCATGGTGCAGGTACAGAGCAGCTGGTTCCCGCTCGTGGATCGCAATCCGCAAACCTTCGTGAACATCCCGACCGCGAAGGCGGAGGATTTCAAGTCGGCGACGCAACGCGTTGTCCGTTCCCGGACTCAGCCGTCGGGCGTGGAGGTGTACGTGCTGCCGGCGGTGTGAAGTCGATCCGGATAACCACGCCCGAGGGAATTTTCAAGGTCTTCTTGCAATCGTTCATCCATCGGAGGTCAAAGTGAGTCACGCGTCAATGCTGAAAGCCAGACGGCAGCACCAAAAAACCAGGAAACTTCTCGATGTCGCAGCCAAGCAGGCCAAACGGCTGGCGAAGCAAGCGTTGGCCGGGCCGGCCGTGAAAAAGGAAAAGGTGAAGAAGGAAAAAGTGAAGAAAGAAAAGGTCAAGACGGAAAAAGTGAAAAAGGTCAAGCTGACCAAGGAGGAGCTTGGCAGGCAAGACGCGAAGAAGAGCACTGCGGGCGTCGGAAAAAAGGGCGCGTCCTAGGCTTTCCCGACCCGGAACCGGGGCGGCTTATTGCGTTGAATCGCGCCGCCCCTGGCCGACTCTGCGCTCCGCCACCTCGCGGATAGATTCACCTAATGCGGGGTACTCCTGGAGCAACCGGCGGAAGTCGGCCGCGCTCAGCACGAGCAGCTCGCACTCGGTCACCGACACGATCGTCGCGGTGCGCGGGACCTCCCGCAGCAGCGCGATCTCACCGAAGTACTGCCCCGGGCCCAGGCGTGCCGGCTGCGGCTCAATTTGGACCTCGACCTCGCCCGAGACGATGAAAAACATCGCGTCGCCGGGCTCGCCGCGAAGTATTATCGTGTAGCGCGGCGGCAGAACGTCGAGCTTGAGGAGTCGCGCGATGGCGGCAATGCGCGAGGCTTCGAGGTGAGCGAACAATGGCACCTTTGCCACCAGTTGCCACGAAAGCATCGACCGACGCTTGCGGAGCTCGGTGGCGAAGCCGGTGGCCAGGATACCGGCCGGCACGGCGACGCTGGCAATGCCCAGCACCATGACGATCCCGCCGAAGATGCGGCCCGCGGGCGATATCGGAACGATATCTCCATAGCCGACCGTGGCCATGGTGACGATTGCCCACCACATTGCCTGCGGCATGCTGGAGAACACGTCGGGCTGCGATTCGTGCTCGAGCGCAAAGATGATGGCCGAGACCAAGGCCCAGTTGACGGTCATGGCGAGCAGTGCGGAGAGCAGCACCCGCGATTCGTTCCGGATGACGGCCACGAAGAGCTGGAGCGCCGGGGCATGCCGGGTGATCTTGAGCATCGCGATGAGACGCAGGACCCGGAACCAGTCGGAGTCGCCGCGCATAAACTGCTCCAAGCACAAGGGAAGCAGCGCAACCAGGTCGATGACTCCCAACGGCGAGAGCAGGTAGGCACGCCGCGCGGACCACGGCGTGCGGGAGGCCATCGACTCGTCCTCCGGCGCGGCCCAGATGCGCGCCATGTAATCGAGCGCAAAGAGCACCAGGGTGGCATTGTCGATGGCGGCGAACAGGCCGTGGTAGCTCGTCGACAGCGATTTCACGGTGGCAAGGACGACGGCAGCCGCGTTGAGGACGATCGCAATGACCATGACTGTCCGAACCACGGCGCTTCCGGGTGTGCGACCTTCGCCGTCGAGCATGGTATAGACGCGGTATCGCCAGGTCCTGTGACCCTGCGCGAGGTCGCCCGCTGGAACTGCCATGGTTCGGCTCTTGCCACGCATTTGTGCCTCGCCGTTGTGCGTCCGTTCGCTTGGCAAGATCAGAGCGCATTCCTGGCAAGTGACGAAGCGCCCATGGCTTTCGCAATCAGAGCGAAGTCTTCGGCGGGAATCTTGAGTTGCCCAAACCGGAATGCCGCACCCCAGTGCGTCTTGTTCTTGACGAACGAGAGCTTGTCGATGAGCGGCTTGATCGGGGCCTCCTTGCACTTCGAAAAGCGTACGTCTACCCGGTATGGCTTGAAGTCCGCGGACATTTCGACTTGGTAGATCTCTGCCGAGGTGATGGAGCCTATGGCAGTGAACGACTGGAGCGGCTCGCCATCGGGGTAAGCCGTGCGCGGCGAATACATAACCAGGCCGTCGCCTGCACGGAGCTTCTGCAGCGGCGCCTTTTTTCCATGGCCGAGCTGGATAAAGCCTCCCTTCACGCCGATTTCGACATGCGACCGCGAGACGACGCCAATCCAGTAGGTGCGGTCGGACGACTTCGGTGCCCTTGTCGACGAAGCGCTCCGCCCTTTGGCGCGCAGGTCAGGGTTGGCGGTCTTGGGCACGGGTTCTCTCGCTAGCAATCGTGGCAAGCAGCGTATCGCGGCGCGCCAAGCTTTCGGGCGGCCAATATTTGCTTCGATCGTAGTATTCCGCGACGGCTGGCATATGGGGCGGCAGGACCACCCACGGCTGTTTGGACGCGGTGAAGATATGTATGTCAGGTGGCAGCCGGTCCGGTTCGTCCAGTGTACCAACCCTGACGAAGCGGACGTAGGGCCCGGCCCCCGAATAATTGCTCCAGATCGCGATTCGACACTTGGGGCAACGCGCGATTTTCTGCCCCTTGCCGCTCTCGGAGGGGGTGTCAATCACCTCAGGCTCGCCGACGAGCAGGGTAACGCGATCCGCCTCGATCATGGCATTCAAGGCGAATGACGCGCCGGTCTCCCGCTGACACCAGCGACAGTGGCAGCAGTGCACGAACAGCGGCCGGCTATTCAAACCATACCTGACGGTTCGACAGCCACAGCCGCCAAGAAGAGGGTAGTGATCGCAGGGAGATGCCATCGACGTGAACTGTGCACGAACTGTGGCATCAATTGCAAGACCTGGCATCGTCGCGCTCATCGGTCGCGGCGAGGAGATTCATGTCGATGTAATCGGTACGAAGACGCTCGGCG
>JBDUCE010000208.1:0-5244 GCA_040003635.1 Betaproteobacteria bacterium | reverse complement strand
CCCCGTTCCGTTCCGATTCCCGCCGCCCGACTTTGACAGTTGCTCCGGCGGGTGCCTACCATCCGGGCTTCCCCTCCCACGCCGCGTGCGGCGCCCCCGTTTGTCTTCCACCCCTTCGGAACCGGTCGCCGGCGGCGACAAGCCGCCATTCAGCGAACGTGAATATCGCGATGCGCTGGCCCAGTTCGCAACTGGCGTGACGGTGATTTGCGCCCGCGCCGCGGACGGCAGGTATGCGGGATTCACCGCTAACTCGTTCAACGCCTTGTCGCTCGAGCCACCGCTGGTGCTGTGGAGCCTCGACTGGCGCGCGAACACCTTGGCAACCTTCGAGCACGCGCAACGTTACGTGGTGAATGTGCTGGCGCACGACCAGATCGAGCTTGCCCACCGGTTCTCGCGGCCGCACAAGGATCGCTTTGCCGGCGTCAATTACCGGCTTGGCCGCGCGCATGCGCCCCTGATCGAAGGCTGCGTGGCGTGGTTCGAGTGCCGGCATTTTTCGCACCAGCGCGTGGGTGATCACGTCCTGTTCGTGGGAGAGGTGGAGCTCTGCGAGCGCCGGCCCGGTGTCGCGCTCATCTTTGCCCACGGCGGGTTCGCGACCCCGCAGGAGTTACCCGTCCCGCCGCTCTAAAGGCACCCACCCAAAGCTTGCCTCGAGTGGAAAAGGTCATTACCATGCGATACACGTATCGCGTACAGGATCAGGAGCAGCTCATGGCCATTTCCATTCGACTCTCTGAATCGCTCGAGGCCCGCCTGGAAAAGCTTGCGAGCAAGACGGGGCGAACCAAGACGTATTACATCAAGGAAGCAATTGAGGAGCACATCGCGGATATCGAGGATTTTTATCTGGTCGAGCGGCGCATGGGTGCCTACGACCCCACGGAGAATGCAACGCTGGACGAAATGATGACACGCCATGGCGTGGCGCGTTGAGTTTGCCAAGGGCGCGCAAAAGGATCTGGCGAAACTCGACGCAGTGGGACGAGAACGGGTATTGCGTTTTCTCGCTGATCGCATTGCGCAGAGCGAGAACCCACGAACGGTCGGCGAAGCCTTGAGAGGGCCCGTGCTCGGCCGCTATTGGAAGTATCGCGTCGGCGAATATCGGCTCATTTGCGACCTGCAGGATGGTTTACTGCTCGTTCTGGTGGTCCGCGTGGGGCACCGGCGCGAGATCTATCGCTGAATGCGCCCATCCTTGCGCACGCCTCAGGGAGCTACCGCGCGTGCGGCTTGTGCGCCTGATAGAGCGCATGGACCCGGCGGAACACCGGACCCGGCCGGCCGTTGCCAAACGGTGCGCCATCGACCGTGGTCACGGCGAGCACTTCCTTGGTAGACGAGGAAAGCCACATCTCGCCCGCCGCGAACGCCTCGCCGTGCGTCACCGGTCGAATCGAAAACGGCAGGCCGGCCTCGCGCGCGAACTCGATCGCCGCACCATAGGTAATGCCGGGAAGAATGAGGTGGTCCCGCGGCGGCGCGACAATCACCCCGTCGATCACCACCAACACGTTCGAAGCCGAGGCTTCCGTGAGGTAGCCGTCACGAAACATCACCGTTTCGATCGCCCCGGCGTCCACTGCGAGCTGGCGCATCAGGACATTGCCGAGGAGCGAGATGGTCTTCAAGTCACATCGCTGCCAGCGGTTGTCTTCCGCCGTGACCACCGCCACGCCCCCCTCGACCTGGGCCGCGCTGGGCGTGGGCAATGGGTTGCTCATCATGAACACCGTCGGCGCCACGTTGGCCGGAAAGGCGTGATCGCGCCTGGCCACCCCGCGGGTGAGCTGGAAATAGACGCCCTGATCGTCGAATGGCTGCCCGGCAATGAGCCGCCGGATGAGACGCTCCCACTCCTCCGCGGTGTGCGGGTTGACGAGCCGGATGCCATCGAGGCTATGTTGCAGTCGCGCGAGGTGCTGCGCCAGCCGAAACGGCTCCCGGCCATAGACCGGCACCAGCTCGTAGACGCCGTCGCCGTAGATGAATCCGCGATCGAGCACCGAAATCTTCGCTTCTTCGAGCGGCAGGAATTCGCCGTTGAGGTAAACGATCATGGCCGTATCCTTACGTACGCTACTTGAACCACAGCCGCACGGTGTCCCAGGCGCGGCCGAAGATGTTCGCGGGCGCGACATCCTGCAGCGACACCAGCGGAAATTCACCGATGGGCTTGCCCTCGAACGCCACCTTGAGCATGCCCACGCGCTGACCCTTGGTCACCGGCGCAGTGAGCGGCTCGGCGGCGCTCATCGTCACGGCAAGCTTGTCGGCGCGGCCCTTGGGCACGGTCAGGTAATGGTCGGCGATAAAGCCCGTCGAGACCTGGTCCTGCGCGCCCTTCCACACCCGCAGCGAGGAAACGGGCTGCCCCGATTGATAGAGCTGCAGGGTGTCGAAGGCTTGGAAACCGTAGTTGAGAAGCTTCTGGCTTTCGCTCGCGCGTCCGTTGTCGGAGCCCGCACCCAGCACCACTGACAGCAGACGACGCGCGCCGCGCTTGGCGGATGCGACCAGGCACCACCCGGCCGCCTCGGTGTGCCCGGTCTTCATGCCATCGACGTACGGATCGGTCCATAGCAGCCGATTGCGATTCGGTTGGGCTATGTTGTTGTAGCGATACTCTTTCAGCGAGTAGAGCGGGTAATACTCGGGAAAATCGCGAATGACCGCAGCGGCGAGGCGCGCGAGATCGGCCGCGCTTGAATAATGCTGGGGCTGGGCAAGGCCGGTGGCGTTGACGAAGTGCGTATGGGTCAATCCGAGCCGCTTCGCCTGCTCGTTCATGCGATCGGCGAACGCCGCCTCGGAGCCCGCCACCAGCTCGGCGATCGCAATCGAGGCATCGTTGCCCGATTGCACGATCACGCCGCGCAGCAGCTCGTCGACCGACACGGCTTTGCGCGGCTCGATGAACATGCGCGAACCTTCCACTTTCCACGCAGCGGTGGAGACATTCACCATCTGCGACGGCGTGATCGTCTTGTCGCGCAATGCGGCGAACGCGAGATACGCGGTCATCAGCTTGGTGAGCGAGGCGGGATCCCGATGCTCGTCGGCATTCTGGGCAACGATGACCTGGCCGCTGGTGACATCGAGCAGCACATACGCCGGCGCAGCGATCGCGGGAGCCGGCAGCGTCGTGGTGGAGGCGGGTATCGGTGCCGGGGCGGGCGCCGATGCGGCCTGCGCCAGCAATGCCGGGGCCATCAGCGCGCCGAGGATCACGAAGATTGAACGAATGACGGACATGAACTGGCAACGGGCAAAGGGAGCGATTATAGACGTGCGCGTGCCTGGGCAACCTCCATCACGCGACGTAGATTTCAGGAAGAACGCGGTTGCCCGCGGGTAAACGCGAACTGCACCTGCGGCGCGCGCCCTGCCATCAAGTCTGCGATGGCACGACCCGAGCCACAGGCCATGGTCCAGCCCAGTGTGCCGTGTCCGGTATCGAGAAAGAGATTACGGTATCGCGTGCCCCCGAGCAGCGGCACGTTCGACGGCGTTGCGGGACGAAGCCCCGCCCAAAACGTAATGCCCTTGCGCTCCCCGGCGTCGGGAAAGAGATCGAACGTACGCTCCACGAGCGCGGCACAACGCACCGGATTGAGGGTGTTGTCATAGCCCGAGAGCTCCGCCGTCCCGGCCACGCGCAGCCGGTCACCGAGCCGCGTCATCACGATCTTCCGCGCGACATCGGTCAAGGATACGGTGGGCGCGCCGGCGTGGCCCTTCACCGGGATGGTCACCGAGTAGCCTTTGGCGGGGTAGATGAGCGCCGGCACGCCGATCGTGCGCAACAGCAACGGGCTGTGGCTCCCCAACGCGACGAGATAGGCATCGGCAGTAAGCCTTTGCGCTTCGCCCTCGCCGCTCCGGCAGCGCACACCGGTCACGTCACCCCCAGCGACGTCGATGCCCGCGACTTCGGTGTTCCAGGCAAAGGTAACGCCACGGCCTTCAGCGCGGCGCGCGAGCTCGGTGGTGAAGCGATGGGCGTCGCCCGATTCGTCGCCGCCCGTGAACATGCCCCCCGCGAGGCGCTCGCGACATTGCGCCAGGGCCGGCTCGATGGCGACGCATTCGTCCGGCGTCTTGACCGCGACGTCGCCGCCGCAGGCGCGCGTCGACGCGGCCGCGCGCACGCCGTACTCGAACTCGGCAGCGTCGGTGTGGAACTGCAGAATGCCGCGTTGCAGGCCGTCGTACGCAATGCCCGTGTCCGCGCGCAGCACCTCGAGGCAATCACGCGAATACAGCGCCAGGTTGAGGCACTGGAGGGTGTTGTGCCGCGTGCGCGAGGGCAGGCACTCGAGCAGGAACTGCAGGCCCCAGCGCCACTGTCGCGGGTCCGCGCGAAGACGAAACAGGAGCGGCGCATCCTCGCGCCCCACCCATTTGAGGATCTTGACCGGGGCCTGGGGATTGGCCCAGGGCTCGGCATGGGCGGCCGATATCTGGCCGCCATTGGCGAACGAAGTTCCGAGAGCCGAACCCTCCGCGCGGTCGACGACGGCGACCTCACAGCCGTCCTGCGCCAGATACCACGCGGCCGTGACGCCGATGACACCGGCGCCCAGAACCAGCACCCGCATCAGGTGACCGTGGCCGCGATACCCGCTACCGGAGGTGCGGCGTCGTCCTCGCCGTACGCGCTCATCGGAATGCAGCTGCAGAATAAATGGCGGTCGCCATGGACGTTATCGACGCGCGCGACTGGCGGCCAGTACTTGCTCCCGCGCAGTGAGGCCAGCGGAAAGGCCGCCTGGTCGCGGCGGTAAGGGTGCTCCCATCGATCGGCGGTCACCGCTTGCGCCGTGTGCGGGGCGTGCTTCAGCGGATTGTCTTCGCGGGGGAGGCGGCCTTCCTCGATGGCGCGAATCTCGCTCCTGATCGCGATCATGGCCGCGATGAACCGGTCGAGCTCCGCCTTCGATTCGCTCTCGGTCGGCTCGACCATCAGCGTGCCCGCGACCGGAAAACTCATGGTAGGCGCGTGAAACCCATAATCCATCAGGCGCTTGGCGACGTCGTCGACCGCGACATCCGCACTCTCCTTGAAGGGTCGCAGGTCCAGAATGCATTCATGCGCGACCAAACCGCGCTCGCCTGCATACAAAACGGGATAGTGAGGCGCCAGTGCTTTCGCCAGGTAATTCGCCGCCAGAATGGCGGTCTCGGTGGCGCGCGCGAGGCCCTGCGTTCCCATCATCGTGATGTACATCCACG
>JBDUCE010000207.1:0-5245 GCA_040003635.1 Betaproteobacteria bacterium | reverse complement strand
CTCAAGAGCATGTCCAAAGACGAGGCGATGAAAAATTACGTGAAGCAGGTCGAAAAACTCAACCGGGAGTGAGCACCGCGTCTATGGCATCGCGCGCTTGGTCGCCTTGGCGGCGGGCCGCGCGCGCTTGTCGGCAGCTTTCGCACGCTTGTTGCCGGCAGCCGCGGTTTCCGTTTGGTCACCCGCCTTCGCATTAGCCCGCTTCACCGCACGCCGTGTTGTTTCCGGCGCTTTCGCAGGTGACTTGATCAGCTTGTTGACGGCCTCCGCCAACGCATCGACGCGCTGCGCAAGCTGTTCCACGTCGTTCTGGCGATAGACGCCGAGCTTCGAGAGCGCGCGCGCCACGCGATCCTCGAAAACCTTTTCCAGCTTGTCCCATGTGCCACCGGCCATTTTCTGCATCTCCCTGGCTTTTGCCTCTGCCGCGCTGCGGGCCGCGGAGGCCGTCTCGGAGGCGGCCTGGCGGGTCCTGGACTCCAGGCGCTCGCCCTGTTGCACCAGGTTTTCGAACACCTGCTTGCCTTCCGCTTGAGCCCGCGCGAATGCGCCAAGCCCTGCGAGCCAGATCTGGTGCGATGAACTGCGCACCGACTGCGAAAGCTCCTTCGCCTGGTCGACCGGCTTGGCGCCGAGCTCCGCTTTCGCTTTTTTCAACATCTTGACTCTCCTTCGGCCGCATCGGCGTAGTCGATGAACGGATTCTAGACCGTGCGGTTAGAGCAATCATACTAAACCGCGCGGATATCGGCGCCAGACGCCCGGCCCGGCGCTTCCGGCGCATTCGCCGCGAGCCCGCGAGCGAGGCCATCGCGGACTGAAACCACCCGGCAGCACGCTGGCCGTCGGTATAATCGATCGCCGCCGACGCGTGTTGATCCGGACGCCACGGAATATAACGTGGCCGCCACTCGCGCACCCCGTTGCGCGACGACCACAAGGAGGAAGCCATGCCGTACTTCGTCACCGGGGCCACCGGTTTCATCGGCCGTTTCCTGGTCGCCAATCTCCTCAAGCGTGAAGAGATCGTGTACGTCCTGGTGCGCCAAGGCTCGCTCGAAAAGCTCGCCGCACTGCGCGAGCTCTGGGACGCCGACGAGAAGCAGGTCGTCGCGGTGGTGGGGGACCTCGCCAAGCCTCGCCTGGGCATCGCCGACGCCGATGTGCGCAAGTTGAAGGGCAAGGTCCGCCACTTCTTTCATCTCGCCGCCATTTACGACCTTGCCGCGAGCCCGGATGACCAGCTCGTTGCCAATGTCGACGGCACGCGTCACGCCGTGGAGTTCGCGCACGCGGTGCAAGCCGGCTGCTTTCACCATGTCAGCTCGATTGCCGCCGCCGGCATGTATGACGGGGTCTTTCGGGAGGACATGTTCGAGGAGGCCGAGGATCTCGACCATCCGTATTTTCGAACCAAGCACGAGTCGGAGGGCATCGTGCGCCGCGAATGCGAGCGGCCCTTTCGCATCTATCGTCCCGGATTCGTGGTGGGACATTCCAAGACCGGCCAGATGGACAAGATCGACGGCCCCTACTATTTTTTCAAGCTCATCCAGAAACTGCGCGACTTGCTGCCGGCATGGATGCCGATGATCGGCATCGAGGGTGGCCGCATCAATATCGTTCCGGTCGATTTCGTTGCCGACGCGCTCGACTACCTCGCGCACAAACGCGGGTTGGACGGCAAGTGCTTTCACCTGACCGACCCGGATCCGCATCGGATCGGCGAAGTCCTGAACATCTTTGCCAAGGCAGGGCATGCGCCGCAAATGACCCTGCGCATCAACGCCCGCATGTTCGGCTTCATCCCGGCGCCGATCTTGTACGGCCTGGGATCGCTCTCGCCGGTGAAGCGAATGATTCGCGCGGTATTGACGGATCTCGGCATTCCCAAGGACGTGTTCCAGTTCGTCAACTGGCCGACGCGCTACGACAACCGCGAGGCGGCGAAGGCGCTCAAGGGCTCCGGCATCAGCGTTCCCCACATCAGGACCTATGCCGCGAAATTGTGGGATTACTGGGAGCGCAATCTCGATCCTGACCTTTTCATCGACCGCACGCTGTCCGGGCGCGTCAAGGGCAAGGTGGCCGTCGTGACCGGATCGTCGTCAGGCATCGGCAAGGCGACTGCGATCAAGCTGGCGGAGGCGGGCGCGCGGGTGATCCTGGTCGCGCGGGGGGAGGAGAAGCTCCTCGAAACCAAGAAGGAGATCGACGCCGCGGGCGGAAAGGCATGGATCTACACCGCCGACGTCTCGGACATGGCGTCCGCCGATGCCCTGGTAGCCCGCGTGTTGCAGGAGCATGGCCACTGTGACTTCCTCATCAACAACGCGGGGCGCTCGATCCGCCGCGGCATCCTCAATTCGCTCGATCGGTTCCACGATTTCGAGCGCACGATGCAGCTCAATTATTTCGGAGCGATTCGTCTCATCCTCGGCTTTCTGCCGAAGATGGTCGAGCGCAAGCGTGGCCATATCATCAACATATCGTCGATTGGCGTGCTTTCCAACGCCCCGCGTTTCTCGGCCTACGTGGCATCGAAATCGGCGCTCGATTCGTTTTCCGCCTGCGCCGCGTCGGAGTTCCTCGACAAGGGCATAAATTTCACCACGATCAACATGCCGCTCGTGCGCACCCCCATGATCGCGCCGACCAGGATGTACGAGAACGTGCCCACGCTCTCGCCGGAGCAGGCTGCCGATCTCGTGGTCGAAGCCATTGTCTACCGGCCGGTGCGCATTGCCACGCGGCTCGGAATCTTCGGCGCGATCTGTCACGCGGCGGCGCCGCGGCTCACCCAGATCCTGCTCAACACCGCGTACAACATGTTCCCCGATTCTTCTGCGGCGCAGGGGCGCAAGGAAGGCGCGCCAAAGCAGGAGCTCAGCGCAGAGCAGATGGCATTCGCCCAGTTAACGCAGGGTATCCACTGGTAACTGCCCGGAAGGCGTGCCGGCGTGCAGCGGCAGGGTGTCCGTAAGCACCCGCAGGAGCTCCACGGCGACGATTCGCGTCACCGCCTGGTCGCGCAACATCGCATTGTGGCCGACGCCTGCGACCGCGATATTGCGGGCGCCCGGAAGGATGCATGAATCCTGTGGCGCCACCATCGAATCGTGCCAGGACCAGATCGAGGTGGTGGGCACCAGCGGCGCTGCGGCGGCATTGAGCGATTCGAGCCATCGATTGCCCGGACGCAATTGGCGCAAAGAAGTCCCCGGACACACCCACGCGAGCATGCTGCCGGCGTGCGGCGTGGCAATGGTGATCAGGCGGTCGACGCGCCGCGCGCCATGGCGGCGCAGGTAGTCGCGCGCTACCAGACCGCCCATGCTGTGTCCCACCAGCGCGAGCTTCGGCGCACCCGTCACCGCCAGAACCTCGTCGATCCTGACCTTCAACTGGTCGGCGAACCGCTCGATGGACGAGAGCGGCGGTCCATAGGAAAGGGTGAAGACCGGCCCGACGCCGGCGCGGCGTAGCGCGCCGCGCATGCCGAGCCAGACACCGGCGTTGCACAAGACGCCGTGCACCAGCAGGATCGGGGTGGGCATCGGCACCGGAGGATCGGGCTCGCGCATCATCCACCACCCCAATCCCATCCGTGGTGCCGATCCCGCGAGGGTGATGAATTCCTGTGCGAACAATCGCGCCGTGGCCGTCATCCCCAGCGCGACGTCGGGCGGACGGGGGCTCCGATACCGCCAGGCCATGGCAAACGCGAGGAGGGTGATCACCGCAACGAGCGCGAGATACAGGAGAGGCGCGCCGGCGATCAGCAACCAGGCATTGGCGCCCTGCTGCCACGCGGCCAGCGCCCACAGCGCATAAGCGGCCGTGCCGACGATCAGCGCGCAACAAAGGGTGATTGCAGTCACCATGCCCGGATGGTATCGCGTCGCGCATGGCTCGCGCAGGGCGGCCGGGACTACGCCAGTGCGAGCTCCTTGCGGAACCGATTGAGCTCCTGCGCCGTTTCGAAGCGGCGGCCGAAAAGCGATGACAGGTTGCGCAGGATCATCGCGCGCACCCGCTCTTCCCAGCGGTCGTCGAACTGGATCTGGTCATCGAGCCAGCGCTGCAGCCAGTCCGGATCGGGCAACCGGCTTTGCACCGTGTCGAGGGGGAAGAGTCCCTTGTTCACATGCAGGTTGGTCGGATGCATGGGCTTGCCGGTGCGATGAGCGCTCGCCATCAGCACGCCGATCTTGGCAAACGCGCGCTTGGCTTCGGCACCTCCGCGCTCGATGGCGCGTTTCATGAACCGGAGATACGCGCCGCCATGGCGGGCTTCATCCCGCGCGATGAGGTCGTAGATGCGGCGAATCACCGGCTCGGTGTGCCACTCCCCCGCGCGGCGGTACCAGTGGTTGAGGCGGATCTCGCCGCAAAAATGCAGCATCAGCGTTTCGAGTGCCGGCGCGGGATCGAATTCGAATCGCACCGCATGCAACTCGGTTTCGGTGGGAACGAGATCCGGACGAAAACGGCGCAGGTATTCCATGAGCACCAGGGCGTGCTTCTGCTCTTCGTAGAACCAGATCGACATGAACGCGGAAAAGTCGCTGTCGTCGCGGTTGTCGCGCAGGAACATCTCGGTGGCCGGCAATGCGGCCCACTCGGTGATCGCGTTCATCTTGATTGTCTGCGCCTGCTCTTCCGACAACCGGGACGCGTCGAAGAGCGTCCAGGGTACGTCGGTCTGCAGCGACCAGCGCACCTCTTCGAAGGCATGAAAAAGCTCGGGATAGAGCATGAGTGACCCAGTGTGGCGATCCTGAAGCGACCGCGGATTGTATGATGGCCGCTTGCGGGCGTCCTGCGCCTTGCCGCGCCTGTCAAGTTATACGAGTGCGGCGGCGTGCCGGATGCGGCACGAGCATCAGGCGCCGGCAGCAGGCGAAGGCGATGCCTGTGACCAATGGGCACGCCAGCTCTTGAGCACGCCCGCCGTCACCGCCAGATCGGGGATCAGCACCACCCCGGGCAGGGTCCTTCGCACCCGTCGCGTCATTTCACCGCCCGCCCACAAGGTGATGGCTGGCGGCAACTCGCGCCGCAGCAAGGCGAGTCCTTCGCTCGCCGGGCGCACCGGGAAAGCGGCGGAGAACGATACCGCGACCAGATGCACCTCGTAAGCAAGCGCCGCGCGCCGTATGTCTTCGAGGGGCGTGGACACGCCCAGCGAGATGCATTGGGCGCCCTCGGGCACCAGCAGCGCTTCGACCATCAACAGCCCCAG
>JBDUCE010000206.1:0-5267 GCA_040003635.1 Betaproteobacteria bacterium | reverse complement strand
GATGCGCCGCGCTGCCCTGGACGCGGGCTTCGATCATTGCGTGGACAAAGGGCTGGCGATCGGCGAGCTCATGCGGGTCCTCGATCGCGGCATTCCGGAGTGACTTCACCGGGAACCGTGCACTGCGCGCGTCGCCTGATGGCCGAGCCGCTCGTCTTATCCGAAGCTGGTCCCCGCCAGCCGGCCCACGGCGAAGGTGATTGCGCCGGCGAGGGTGCCTAACAAGAGCATGCGTGCACCTGAATGAATGGCGCTCCTGCCGGTAAAGAGCGATAGCGTGGCGCCCACCGAAAACAGCGCGATCGCGGTGATGGCAATGGCCATCGGCAGGGCGTGCGCTCTGTCAGCCAGCACGTAGGGCAGGAGTGGCAGGAGCGCGCCGGCGGCGAACGACAGGAACGACGCAATGGCAGCCCCCCATGGGGAACCCAGCGCGTCGGGGTTAAGACCGAGCTCCTCGCGCGCGAGGGTATCGAGCGCATGCTCGGGATCGGCGATCAGGCGGTGGGCGAGCCGATCCGCTTCCCGCGTGGGCAAGCCCTTGGCGGCATAGATCAACGCCAACTCCTGCGCCTCGGCTTCCGGATATTGCTCGAGCTCGTCGCGCTCGAGGCCGATCTGATGCTCGTAGAGCTCGCGTTGCGATTGCACGGAGACGAACTCGCCCGCTGCCATGGCAAAGGCGCCCGCCGTCATGCCGGCGATGCCGGTCAGGAGCACGGTGTGGGGGTCGGGGCTGGCGCCGGCCACGCCCAGGATCAGGCTCGCATTGGACACCAGGCCGTCATTGATTCCGAAGACGGCGGCGCGCAGATTGCCGCCGCCACCCAAGCCGCGGTGGCGATGCTCGATGGCGGTAATCGTGGTGGGCAACGCATGCCCCGGCTCGCGGGCGAGCGCCGTTCCATAAATCGCCATGCCCCGCACTTTCATTGCGGCCAGCACGCTCTTCAAACGCTCGGGCCCCATGGCGTGCACCAGCTTCGCGACCAGCCGCGTGCGCAGGTCGGGCGTGTAAGGCGCCGGTGCTGCGTGTCCGCGTGCGGTTAGCTGCGCGCGCCAGATCGCACCCTGCGCTTCGGCCTCGCCGGCGAGCCGGCGAAAAAGCTCCGAGCGCGTAGTGCCGGACTCGGCCTCGGCACATACCCGGTAGAGATAGGCGGAGCGCTGCTCCTCCTGCCAGCTTTCAAGGGGATTCATACGAAGACCGGATAGCGTGAACGGAGCCTCTCACAAAGTAGAATGCCGGCGGGTCGAGCGGCGTCATCCGTTGCGCCGCCGGGATCAGGTAACTGCGAGTCACTGCGGGCATTGTGCCGCGAAAAAGCCACATCGCAGTCGTTAGACCGGAAGTCCGATGAAGGTTCGCGCCATGCACCGAGGCGCGTACGGCGCCGCCGGCCTTCTCACGCCGCATCCAGCACGGCGTCGATGCGCGCCATTGCCGCGGCGTCGAGCTTCCCCACGACCTCCAGCGCCTTCATATTCTCCACCACCTGCGCCGGCCGACTGGCACCGGTGATGACCGTGCTCACATGCGGATTCTTGAGGCACCACGCCAGCGCGAGTTGGGCGAGCGTGCACGAGAGATCGCGCGCAATCAACCCAAGCGCGCGCGAGAGCGCAAGCTTCTTCGGCTCCGTGAGCCCCTCCCGAAGCCATTCGTACCCCTTGACCGCACCGCGGCTGTCCGGCGGGATCCCGTTGTCGTATTTTCCCGTCAGCAGCCCCGACGCCAGGGGACTCCACACCGTCGTGCCGAGTCCGATGTCACGGTAGAGGCGCGCGTATTCGTGCTCCACGCGCTCGCGATGCAGAAGGTTGTATTGCGGCTGCTCCATCACGGGCGCGTGCAGATGATGCCGTTGCGCAATCTGCCACGCAGCCATGATTTCCGCGGCGCTCCATTCGGAGGTTCCCCAATACAGCGCCTTGCCGGATTGGATCATGTCGTGCATGCCGTAGACCGTCTCCTCGATGGGCGTATCCGGGTCCGGACGATGGCAGAAGACAAGATCGACATACTCGAGCTGCAGGCGTTTCAAGGCGCCATCGATCGCCTGCCGCAGATACTTGCGATTGAGCGTGTTCTTCTCGTTGGGCAACTCGTTGAGACCCCAGAAGAACTTGGTCGAAACGATGTACGAGGAGCGTCGCCAGCCCATCTTGCGCAGCACGTTGCCCATGATCACTTCGGACTGGCCCTTGGCGTAGACCTCGGCGTTGTCGAAAAAATTGACCCCGGCATCGAAGGCCGCGGCCATGCACTCGCGCGCGAGGTCCTCGCCCATCTGGTTGCCGTACGTTACCCACGAGCCCAGCGAGAGCTCGCTTATCTTCAAACCGGAGGCGCCGAGGCGGCGGTAGTTCATGGTCGTCATCATTGGCCAGGGTGAGGGCAGCGGAGCCGCGGGGCAGCCGGCCGTTCCTGCGGGCGCGCGGCGTAGAATCGCGGACGCCCATTGTACGTCCCTGAAAGGTCCTTCATGGCAGCTACCTCACGCAAGAACGCCGATCGTTCGCCGGTCGCCGGCCGCGCACGCGGAGGGAGGCGGCCGTTCACGGTCGAGGCGCTATGGGCGATCAAGCGCATCGGCACGCCGACGTTGTCGCCGGACGGGAGCACCGCATGCGCCGCGGTGACGACCTATGACATGGACAAGAACGAGGGCCACACCGAGTTGTGGCTGTTTCCGACGGCGCGCGACGCCGCCGGAGCGCCGCGCCCGCTTACCAACGGCGACAAGGACAGCGACCCGAAATGGTCGCCCGACGGCCGCAGCATCGTGTTCGTCGGCAAGCGCAAGGATGACGAGGAGCCGCAGCTCTATCTCATTGCCTCCGACGGCGGAGAGGCGCGCTGTCTCACCACCCTGGCGGCGGGATGTGCCGCGCCAAAATGGTTTGCCGATGGCAAGCGCATTGCATTCATATCGATGGTCTGGCCCGATTTGTCGACCGAGCGCGAGCAGGCGAAGCGCAGGAAACAGGGAAAGGAATCCAAGGTGCGTGCCCATGTCACCGAGCGCGCCGAAATGCGTTACTGGGACCACTGGCTCGCCGATGGCCGCGTGCCGCACGTTTTCGTGTGCGAGCCGGGCAGTGGCCGTTGTCGCGATCTTCTGGCCGGCACCGGGCTCGCGCTGACGCCCTGGGAGCCCGGCGGCGACGACTTCGATATCGCTCCCGACGGCCGCGAGTTGGCGCTGACGGTCGATCTCGCCGCCGAGCCGCGCATGATGAACCAATGCGATATCGTCACCCTCGATCTGCGCACCCGCCGCACACGGGTGCTGACGGCGCGCTCGGGCATGTCGGACGTGCAGCCTCGCTACGCCCCCGACGGCAGCGCGCTGGCGTGGACGGCATTCGATACCACGCGCGCGTTCAACGATCAGGGTCACCTGGTCCGCTTCGACCGTCGTACCGGCCGCACGCAGCGACTGGCACCACGGCACGATCGTGGCTGCACCAAAGTGCAATGGACGGCGGACAGCCGAGCGCTGCTGTTTTTATGCGAAGACCGTGGCCGCCAGGGCCTATGGCGCCTCCCGGTGGCACGCAGCGATGTCGCTGCCATGCCCGAAGCGCTCGTTCCCGGCGGCAATGTCGGCGGATTTGCAGAGGCCGAAGGCATCCTGGTGTACGACCGTTGCAGCGCCATGCATCCGCCGGCGCTCTTTGCGTGCCGCAGCGATGGCTCCGACGAGCACTCCATCGAGGACCTGAATCGCGCGCTGCTCGAGCGCCATCGGCTGTCCGAGGTGCGCGAGGTCATGATCAAGGGCCACGGCGGTGACGCGGTGCAGATGTTCATCACGTATCCGCCCGGGTTCGACGAGCGCAAGCAATGGCCGCTCATGCATTCTATCCATGGCGGTCCGCACGCCGCGCATCTCGATACCTGGCACTTCCGCTGGAACACCCAGGTGTTTTCGGCGCAGGGCTACGTCGTGGCTGCCGTCAACTATCACGGGTCGTCCGGGTTCGGACAGAAGTGGCTGCAATCGATCACCGGTCGTTACGGCGTGAAGGAATTTGCCGATACGGAGGCGGCCACCGATTATCTGTTGCGCCAGGGCTACATCGACCGCACGCGACTGGTCGCGACCGGCGGGAGCTATGGCGGGTTCATGGTGGCCTACATGAACGGCCAGACCGATCGCTACCGGGCGTACGTGTGCCATGCCGGTTGTTATGACTGGGTGAGCATGATGGCCACCGATGGCTATCACTTCTTCGCCGACGAGCTCGGCGCGTTCCACTGGAACAACCCGGCGCGGGTGATGCGCCAGTCGCCGCATCATTACGTCAAGCACGCCAAGACGCCGACCCTGGTGATCCACGGCGAGCAGGATTTTCGCGTTCCGGCGACGCAGGCGTTGCAGTATTACGACACGCTCAAGGCCAAGGGAGTGCCCGCGCGCCTGGTGTGGTTCCCCGACGAGAATCATTGGATATTGAAGCCCCAGAATTCGCGGCTCTGGTACCGGGAGTTTTTCGCCTGGATTGCCCGCCATGCGGGGGCCGGAGGTCAGGTGGGCAGCCGCAAGGCGCGCTAGTGTCGTGTCCCGTAAGTTCCGGAGATAAAGGAGCGCTTGCAATCAGCTGCCAGGCAAGGCGCGAGGCCGAGCCGGTAGCTGGCTTCGCGGAGCTTTTCGATTGGGGCAGCACCAAAGCCCGTGCCACGTCCCACTTGAAAGCGACGCCACGGCCCTCAGATGGGTGCTGTGGCGGTGCTCGACCTGCAGTGATGGTGTCGAGCGACCGCGATCCCTAAAAGCGCTTGAAAGGAGATTGCCAATGAACCAGATGACGACGTTCGACCCCTTCGCCGATGCCGGTTTCGATGAGCTGTTTCGCGGATTCTTCCGTCCCGTGCGGGCTGCCGCGCAGCCACAGGCCGTTGCCATCAAGGTGGACGTGAAAGCCACCGCGCAGGGTTACGTGGTGATTGCCGACATTCCCGGTGTGAAGAAGGAAGACATCCAGGTCACGATCGAAGGCAAGCAGGTGACTCTCGCCGCCGAGGTGAAGCGGGAAACCGAGCAAAAGGAAGGCGATCGCGTCCTGCGCACCGAGCGCTATTCCGGCCACCTGTATCGCAGCTTCACACTCCCGGTCGAGCTCGACGAAGACGCAAGCTCGGCGAAGTACGAAAACGGCGTGCTCGAACTGGCGCTCGCCAGGAAGCAAGCGGTCGCCGGGCGCAAGCTCACCATCCAGTAAGGCGATCGGGCGAGGCGACCCTCGTCAGGGGCGGCCGG
>JBDUCE010000205.1:0-5271 GCA_040003635.1 Betaproteobacteria bacterium | reverse complement strand
GGCATGCTGCAGCGGCGTGCTTCTTCGGCCAGGATATCGCGCGCCTGGCGCTTGGTGCCGACGAAGAGCACCGTGCCCTTGTTCGCGGCGAGTTGGCGGATGTATTTCATCGCTTCCTGGTAGAGCTGCATCGTCTTCTCGAGGTTGACGATGTGGATCTTGTTGCGCTGGCCGAATATGAACTCGGCCATCTTGGGATTCCAATAGCGGGTCTGATGTCCGAAATGGACCCCCGCCTCCAGCATCTGACGCATCGTTACCGACATTTCGTTACTCCGATCAGGGTTGAGCCACGACCCGCATGTCGGCTCGAAACCGGCGGCCGCTCTGCGGCGCGACGGAAGGCGAGCACCCTGACGTGCGCGGGTCTGCGAATTTGCTGATCCTGGGGAGGAACGCTGACGAAGCAAAATACGCCGGGCGACCCAAGACCGAGCTAACATTCGATTTTAACACTTTTGCCTGTTCGCGGCCACCGCGCTGCGCACCGGACCCGGGTAACCGCGATGTCCTCATCTTTAACCACCCTGCCCGGCGCCGCCCCTGACCGGCAGGCCTGGACGGCGGCGCGTGAATCGGCGGTGCTGTGCGATCTGACGCCGTTATCCGTGCTGTCGATTGCGGGCAGCGACGCCGAGACATTTCTGCAGGGCCAACTTTCCAATGACGTGAAGCGGCTCGCTCCGGGCCAGTGGCAGGCGACTACCTTCAATTCGGCGAAGGGCCGGGTGCTCGCGAACTTCCTGCTCTGGCGCGAAGGCGATGGCTTTGGCGCGTTGATCCCGCAAGACGTCGCCGATCCGGTGCAAAAACGCCTGTCGATGTACGTGCTCCGATCGAAGGTCACCTTGACCGATGCGTCGCCGTCATGGGCGCGCTATGGACTGGCGGGGCCCTCATCGAAGGTCGTCCTCGATGAACACTTCGGCGCCGCACCGCCAAGGCCGGCGATGATGGCCGCCGGCGATGCGCGCATCCTTGGACTAGGGGCCGGGCGCTGGGTGATCCTGACGCCGGAGGCGGACGCAAAAGCCACGGAAACGGCGCTCTTCAGGCATGTGTGCCCCACCTCCTTCAGCCTGTGGCAGTGGCTGGCGATCCGCGCCGGAGAGCCGATGGTGACGGCCGTCACGCAGGATCAGTTCGTCCTGCAGGCCGCCAACCTCGACGCCCTCGATGGTGTCAGTTTCGACAAGGGTTGCTACACCGGCCAGGAAATCATCGCCCGCACCCAATACCTTGGACGGCTGAAGGAGCGCCTTTTTGGCTGGCATGCACCCATCGCGTCAGTCGAGCCGGGCAGCAAGCTTTACAGCCGCGTCTTTGGCGAGCAAAGCTGCGGCATGGTGGTCAATGCCGCGCCAGCCCCGGACGATGGCGTCGATCTGCTTGCCGTCGTGCAAATCGCCGCGGTGGACGCGGGCGACGTGCGCATCGACAATCCGCAGGGTCCGCTGCTCGAACCGATCGCACTGCCTTACACGGTGCCGCAACCTTCTGCCCCTCCGCGCCGACTGGCCTAGCGTGATCCCCATTGCCTTTGCTCGTGTCTGCACCGGCTGAAGTCTTCGTGTATTACCGGGTCGCCGGTGACGAGTCGCATGCCCTGCGTGCCATCGCCGCGATGGTTGCGAGCGTCGAGGCACGCACCGGGGTGACGGGCCGGCTCCTCAAGCGATGTGACGACCCCAAAACGTGGATGGAGGTGTATGCCCCCGTCCCCGACATGGACCGTTTCCGTGCGATCCTGCATGAATGCGCGCGACAGCAGGGGGTGGCGCAGCATGCCGAGGATGGCAAGCGGCAGGTCGAATGCTTTACCGCGGTGGCCTCCTGTGGGCCAGACGCGCACCACGCCGCGTAAAGCGCCTTCATGTGTCTCGCCGTCATCGGGCTCGATGCGCACCCGCGCTATGCGCTGGTGATTGCCGCCAACCGTGACGAAGCGCATGCGCGGCCGGCATCTCCGGCGGCGTGGTGGGACGAAGGCTGGCTCGCGGGGCGCGACTTGCGCGGTGGCGGCACGTGGCTTGGCGTCGACCGGCGCGGACGCTGGGCGTTTCTGACCAACGTGCGTGAACCGGGCAACAAGGATCCGGCCGCTCCGACGCGCGGCGCGCTGGTGACGGAGATACTGGGCGATCCCGCGCTGCCGGCAGACAGTCTCGCGCGGCGGAAGACCGACATGGCGCGTTACAACGGCTTCAATCTCCTCGCCGGGACGATGGCGCATGGCTGGTGGCTGTCCAATCGTACGGGGGGACCGCAGGCCCTGCCGCGAGGTGTCCACGCCGTCTCCAATGCCGGGTTGGATACGCCATGGCCGAAAGTCGTCGCCACGCGTCACGCGTTCGCCAACTGGTGCGCGGCAGGCGGCGGTGACTTCGATCCGTTGTTCGCGGCCCTGGCCTCGAGGGCGGAAGCGCCCGACGCCGCGCTTCCGCAGACCGGCGTCAGCCTCGAGTGGGAACGGCGCCTGTCGGCACCCTTCATCGTGAGCGCGGAGTATGGCACGCGGTGCTCGACCGTCGTGGCGATCAGCCATGAGGGGCAAGCGATTTTCATGGAACGAAGTTTCGATCCGCTCGGCGCACCTGCCGGGAGCGTGGAGCACCGGTTCACCGTGGTCGATGCCGGCGGCGAGGCCAGCGCCCGTTAGCGCAGGATTCGCTCCATTGTCCGGTATGTGATCCCCGGTTTTCCATGACGACCCACCCGCTAGCCTGAATCCCCGGCGCGCATAGAACGCCATCGCGTGCCCCTGCGCGCTTGAGCCACGCGGCGGAAGTGTTGCACGCCGCGCGAGCTTCGCTACCGCGGCGGCACGGAAAGCTCGATCCGACCTGCTCCGCCTCGAACCGCCAGCGTGCAATGGCCGCCCACCGGAAGCGTGAGTTTGTCCGGGCAGTGCCCGAACGCTAACCCGGTGAAGATGGGAACGCCGAAATGCGCGCGAGCGAATCGAATCACGCTTTCAAGGTCGTATCCGTTGTCGTTGGGGCCGGGCTGGTAACCATTGAATCTACCCAGCAGGACGGCGCGCTGCCGCGCCAGCAAGCCCGCGAAATGCAATTGATGAAGCATGCGCTCGATGCGGTACGGCTGTTCACCGATATCTTCGAGAAACAGGATGCCGCCCCGCGTTTGCGGCAGGTGAGGCGACCCCACGAGGTGGGCCACCATCGCCAGGTTGCCGCCCCACAGCGTGCCCTCGCCCGCGAAATCCGGGCCATCGAGCGGGCACTCGATGGTGTCGTGCCCGTGCTCGAGGATCTGCAGGCAGTGGTCGAGCGTGAACGCCGATGGCTGCACCGCGCCGAAATCATAAGCACCCATGGGTCCGGCGTAGGTAATCATCCCACCGTGGGCGAGCGCGGCGAGTTGAAATGCGGTGAAGTCGCTGTGGCCCATCCAGCGCTTGCGCGCGGCGGCGATCGATCGAAAGTCGAGACGGTCGAGGAGTCGCGACCAGCCGTAGCCTCCCCGCATGGCAACCGCGACATCGACCGCCGCGTCGGTCGCCATGCGCATGACCGCCGCCAGCCGCTCCCCGTCATCCGCGGCAAATCGCTGCCAGCGGGTAGTGCATGTGGGATCGATGACCACGCGGTGTCCGAGCGCGCCAAGCCTTTGCTGCGCGCGCTCGACAACCGCCGGATCGATTACGAACCCCGCCGGCGCATACAACCCGAAGCCGATTGCGGAGGGCGTCATGGCGATGCGTGACCGGTGCGCCGCGCCGCAAAGAATTCCGACAACAGCGCGCCGCACTCGTCTGCCCTCACGCCCGCCGTGACCGTGGTGTGATGGTTGAGCCGCGGCTCCAGGAACAGATCGACCACCGAGCCGCAGGCACCGGTCTTGGGATCGCGTGCCCCGAACACGAGTCGCGGAACGCGGGCATGGATGATGGCCCCGGCACACATCGCGCACGGCTCGATCGTCACGTACAGGGTACATCCGGGCAGGCGATAGTTGCCCAGTGCGCTCGCCGCTTCACGCAAGGCGCCGATCTCGGCGTGGGCGGTGGGGTCGCTCGCCGCAATCGGCGAGTTGCCGCCGCGACCGATGATCTCGCCACCACAGGTCACCACCGCGCCTACCGGCACTTCGCCGCGCGCGCCGGCCGCCGCCGCCAGCGCGAGGGCATGCGCCATCATGGCGGCGTCGGTCGGGTCATTCACGGCTGTCTTCAAGATGGAATCGATGCAGGATGCGATGGAACACCGGCGTGATCAGGAGCGCTGCCGCCGTCAGTAAAATTACCGCGGAGTAAAGCGCATAGGCAGCTTCGAAGACCTTCCCGACCGGCGATGTTATGAAAGGATCCACAGGTCCCATTCCCGACAGGATCATGGCCGCCTTGTGAAAGGCGTCGATCCACCCGATCGGTTGCAGCGCGTGATACCCGATCGCTCCGATCACGAGCGATCCGGCGACGACCGCCGCCGAAAGGGACGCCGAGCGCCATAACCTGGAATAAAAGCGCTCTCGGGTCGCGAGAGGCGCGAGCTGCGTTGCGCCCTTTTGCCGGGTCATGTCGCCGTAGCTCCATTCATGGCGTCGGCGTCAATCCCGATCAGCAGGCGCAAAGTAATCAGTCCGGAACTTCCACCATGACACTGCACGGCCGATGTGCCGCATCCTTCGCTCATCGCGGCCGACCACTGTTCCCGATCATGGCGCTCACTCCCACTCGATCGTGGCAGGGGGCTTGCTCGAGATATCGTAAACCACGCGATTGATGCCGCGCACTTCGTTGATGATGCGGCTGGAAACCCTGGCCAGAAGCTCGTGCGGCAAGGGCGCCCAGTCGGCGGTCATGAAATCCGTCGTTTGCACGGCGCGCAACGCCACGACGTGCTCGTAGGTGCGGCCATCGCCCATGACTCCGACGGAACGAACCGGCAGGAAGACCGCGAACGCCTGCGCCGTCAGGTCGTACCAGCTCTTTCCCGATGCGCTGTCGACCGCCATCCGCAGCTCATCGATGAATATGGCGTCGGCGCGGCGCAGCAATGCAGCGTGCTCGCGCGTCACTTCGCCCAGGATGCGCACACCAAGGCCCGGACCCGGGAAGGGATGGCGGAAGACCATGTCCCGCGGCAAGCCCAGCGTGAGGCCCAACTCGCGCACCTCGTCCTTGAAGAGCTCGCGCAAAGGCTCGAGCAACTTGAGATGCAGAGTCTCCGGCAGGCCGCCGACGTTGTGGTGTGACTTGATGGTGTGCGCCTTCTTCTTCCCGCCCGCGGACTCGATCACGTCCGGATA
>JBDUCE010000204.1:0-5282 GCA_040003635.1 Betaproteobacteria bacterium | reverse complement strand
CAGCACCAGCAGGTTGTAAGGGAGATCGAAGTACGCCAGGCTGAGGAAAGCGCCCCCCACCAGGTAGCCGAACAGGCTGACCTGGATCATTCCACCGAGGTGCCGCGGCCAGGCGGAATGGCCTTCCTGCCCGCCCTGCCGGTACATCCTCCCCGCCCAGCGCCAGACCAGCCACCAGATGAGAAGGAAGAGGAACAACCCGAAGAACCCGTGCTCGCCGAGAACCTGGAAATAAATGCTATGGGCGGCATGGACGTCAGTCGGGTCGGGCGCGTAACGCGCGAACAATTCGCGGGTGATGACTTCGAAGCCGCCGCCGATGGGCCGGTCTTTGGCCAGGTTCCACGCCATCCACCAGGCGTTGATCCGCCCCTCCGCCGAGCTGTCGAGATTCTCGACCCCGATGCTGCGCATGCGCTCTTCCCACTGCGCTGGCATGAACGCAAGGAGACCCATGGCGAGGGTGACGATCAGGATTCCGGCAACGGCCTTGCGCTCGCTGCGAACCCACATCAAGGCCGCCATGGCCCCGATCGCCAGAAAGGCCCCGCGCGATTGGGTGCCGAGCGCCGCGAGCGCCGAAAAAGCCATGAGTGCGCCCAGACCGCGCCGGACCCACTTCCCGGTGGAGACGAGCTGCAGATATCGCATCAGCGGGATGGCCATGACCAGGGCGAGCCCGAGCTCGTTGTTGCCCTCGATAAAGCTCCCGTCCGGCCCCCACACCCGGTTGGTCCCCCCGGTCAGGACGGTAAAGACGCCGCCCTTGAGGCCGAAGAATCCAAGCGAAAGCACCAGCACCCATACCAGTTGATCGATGTGTTTGCGGGTGTTGAAGACGGCCATGGCCACCACCACCATGAACATGATCTTCATGACCCGGGCGAACATCACGCTGGTCTCGGCCGGATAGATCGCCATCAGGGAGGTAAAGCACATCCACAACACGAACAGCAACAGCACCACCACCGGTGCGGATATCCGAAGCCGCCGGCGGTCGCGCGTGAGCAGCAACCCCAGCCCGGTACCGATGACGACGATCATGGCCACCGGGAAATTGACGGCGAACCCCCACGCCAGGCGGTGCGGGTTCATGATGCTGACCCAGGTCCAGGCCAGTACACCGACATACGGGTGGACGACCGCAACAGCCGCACCCCAAAAAACCAGCCCGAGCACCAGGACGTCACGCATGTGCGGGAGCCCATCGCGCGCGGCGCGGACGCGAGCCGGCCGCCCAGTGATCGGCGATCTCTTCGTACAGCGTGCATTGCTTCAACACCACTTCCTCCCATCCGAACCGGGTCGCGTATTGGCGTACCTGCTCGGGCGCCAAGGTGCCCATCATGGCACGCAGGGCGGTGGCCCAGGCCGGCGCGGTGCGATCCGAAAGCACCGTGCCCGGAGCGCCCCTGCCGACAATTTCCGAAACCCCGCCCACGGCCGAGGCGACCACCGGAATGCCACACGCCATGGCCTCGAGGAGCACGTTGGGCCATCCTTCCCGCAACGAGGGAAGCCCCAGCACGTCAGCCGCTGCGTAAGCGATTCGAAGCCCGGATTGCGGCATGTTGTCCCGAAACTCGACGCGTCCCGGGGCCACTGTGTCGCCCAACGAGCGCAGCGCTCGCCGCAGCGGCCCTTGCCCGACGATCAGCAATCGGGTAGCCGGAAGCAACGATACGGCGCGTATCAACAGCTCGAACCCTTTCTCGGCCACCAGGTTTCCCACGCCGAGCACCAGCGGGCCGCGTTCATCCAGAGACAGGTGGGCGCGGGCCTGCGGCTGCGCCAACGGGGAGAACACGTCCATATCGACACCATTGCGCAAAACATGCGTGCGCTCGGCCGGCATCCCCAGCGCCGCCATCTTTTCGGCCAGCGCCGCGGACACGGCCACGAGGGCCTGCGCGCGATCCGCCGCCCGCAGCATTCGCCGCCGTGCGAACGGCATGCCGCCGATGAGATTGATATCGCTGCCGCGGGCGCTGATCACGAGCGGCAAACCCAGGGCGTCGGCTACCCGCGACGCGGCCACGCCGTCCGGGTAGAAATAGTGAGCGTCGACGATATCAAACGAGCTCGCAGCAAGTCCTTGCCGCCGCAACTGTGCGAGCAGGGCCCATGCCAGTGTCACCGGCTGCATCCTCATGCCAACGCCCGGAACCTGGAAGTAACGCGGGTGGAAAACCGAAAACCCGGAGAGCGATTCCGCGCGCGGCACGCCAAGAGCACTCCTGTAGGCGCCGGGAAACCAGGGCACCGCGGCGACGACGGTACTGTGAACGCGCCCGGTGTCGCAGATCCGGCGCAAGCGGTTCGCGACGAATATGCCGTGCCTCGGCGCCACGACATTCGGGAAGAGTGTCGTCAGCGTGAGCAGGCGCACCGGCGGTCGTTCCTTGTGCGCGGTGCCATTGGAAGGGTGAGTGAACATCGTGCGCCTCGCGCCGGTAACGGCTACCAGGCGAGTCCCTCCACCGGACACGGCCACGTCTTCGGATCCGGGATCCGGGCGAGATCGATGACGACCTGATCCGATCGCACGATCCCGCGCAACTGCTCCATGAGCGCCCGGTCCGACAACCCCAGGACCACGACGTCCGAGCCCGCAATCACCTCTCCGATTTCGCCCCGGATCAAGCTGCCGATGTGGGGTAGATGCTGCTCGATGAATCGCTTGTTGGCGCCGAGGAGCCGCGACAGATGCACCTCGGGATCGTAGACGAGCAGCGACAACCCCTTGCCGATGAGTTGCTCGGCGAGAGTCACCATCGGGCTTTCGCGCAGGTCATCGGTGCCCGTCTTGAACGAGAGGCCCACGATGCCCACCCGGCGCTTGCCCGTGGCGAGCACTTTTTCCAGCGCATTGGCGGTATGAATCCGGTTGGACGGCATGATTCCCGCGAGCATGGGCAACTCCACGTCGCGCTGCTTGGCGAGATACATCGTGGCGCGAAGGTCCTTGGGCAGGCACGAGCCCCCGAAGGCGTAGCCGGGCTTGAGATAGGCCTTCGAGATGTTGAGCTGGGTGTCCTTGCACAATAGCTCCATGACTTCGAACGGGTCGACGTCCAAAGCGTCGCACAACCGAGCGGTTTCGTTGGCGAATGTGATCTTGAGCGTATGAAAGTTGTTGCAGCAGAGCTTCACCATCTCGGCGGCGCGCACCGACGTGGTCAGAAACTCGCACCGCAGGTGGCCGAAGAGCTCGCGCAGCCGCGCCACGGGATGGGGATGGTTGGCCCCCACAATGGTGAAAGGCGGCTTGTCGTAGTCGCGAATGGAGGTTCCCTCGCGCAGGAACTCGGGCTGAAAGCAAAGATGAAAATCCTGGCCGTCGCGTTTGCCGGATTCCTTTTCGACCAGTGGACGGATTACGTCTTCGACGGTACCCGGTGCGAGGGTCGACCGAAACACCAGCACATGCGGCTCTGTCTTCGCCCGCAGTACGCGGCCGATATCCCGGGCCAGGCCCAGTATGGCGGTCTGGTCCTGGCTGCCGTTGGACGCGGAAGGCGTACCCACGCAGATCAGGGATACCTCGCTTTCGAGCACGGCTTCGCGCACGTCGGAAGTGACCTGCACCCGGCCGCTGGCCGCCGCCGCTGCCATCAGGTCGATCATGCCCTCCTCGACCACCGGTGTCCTGCCGTCGCGAATCAGCGCCAGCTTTGCCGGGTCGATGTCGACACCGATGACGCGATGGCCGTCCCGCGCGAGGCACGCGAGCGATACCGCGCCGACGTAGCCGAGTCCGAAGATGCTGATGTCCAAAATCGTGTCCTTGTTGTCAGGCCGTCTGCAGCGCGCCGCCGCGCGCGAATGTGTCGACGCAGCGATCGACGATGCCGTCCAATCGACGCATCGACTTGTCCCAGGCGTGGTGCGACAGCATCCTGGCGCGTCCGGCTGCGCAAAGGCGGCCGCGTTCCGTCGGATCGCCCAGTATCCGCTCGATCGCCGCAACGTAGAATGCCGGCGATGTCGCCACCACGAAATGCTCGCCGTCGAGCGCGTCCACACCTCCGGCCGCAACAGCGCTGGTCACGACCGGCACCCCGAGCGCCATTGCCTCGAGGATCTTGTTCTGCGTGCCGCGCGCGATGTTGAGCGGCGCGACCATCAACGCCGAGCGCCGCAGGAATGGCCGCACGTCCGGCACCGAACCGGTCACCGTGACGCCCGGCAGCTCGGAGAGCTTGCGCACCGCAGGAGACGGATCGGCCCCGATGATCGAAAGCTTGATGCCCGGACGCCGTTCGCGCAGCAGCGGCAGCGTTCGTGCACAGAAATCGAACATGCACTCCTGGTTGGGGTAATAGTCCATGCGGCCGACGAATGCGATGGTGTCCGGATCGTAGGACTCGCCGCCGGGTGCAAAATACGCGCTGTCCACCCCGTTCGGAAACCAGTCGGACGCCACGCCGGTGCCGTAATCTTCGAGCGTCTGCCATTCAGCGCGCGTCGTTGCCGTGCAGAAGTCGAAGCGCCGCGCGAGGCGCTTTTCCTCGCGCTCGAGCTTCCAGCCTTCGAGCGAGTAGCCCTGGGATAGCGGAAACGGCTTGTAACGCGCGTACTCCTGCCACTTCTTGGAATCCATGTCGCCGAAATCGAGAATCTTCGGGATGCCCGTCGCGCGCTCGACATAAGGCGCCACGCTCGAGCAGTGCACGAAGATCAGGTCGAAGCGCTCGCGCGCCAGCGCCGCGTCGATGCGCGAGGCGAGCTTCCGCGAATGGAAATAGCCGAATGAAGACGGCGCGAGCGTCGGCAGGCGCACGATCATCCGCGCCACCTGTACGGGTTGGCGGACAACCGCGACGTCGTAACCCGCGCAGTATTGTGCGAGCCCCGCGCCTTCCAGGGCTTCGGCGGGCGAGCGCGCAAGCGAGGCCACGTGCACCTCGTGGCTCGCGCTTAAGTGCCGGATCATGTTGAACGGCCGGATTTTTCCGCCGCGCTTCGGCGGGAAGGGAAACCGGTGGCACACGTAGAGCACTTTCACGACGCCACCGCCTTCAGCTCGTCGGCCACGTCGGACGGCGTGCGGCGATCGAGATACATGCGCGCCCAGATTTCGAAGTTGAGGAGCGCCAGGAGCTGGTCGGTGCCGTCCAGATGATTCGCGTCGTGCGCCGCGATCAGCCGCGCCACTTCGGCATGCCGGAACAATCCGCGCGACGCGATCGACTCGGCGGACAGGACGTTGCGGAGGAGCGGCGCCAGGTCGCCCTTGAGCCACGCGCCCATCGGCGTGCCGAAGCCGCGCTTCTTGCGGT
>JBDUCE010000203.1:0-5289 GCA_040003635.1 Betaproteobacteria bacterium | reverse complement strand
CGCAGCCGATGCACAGGTCCTTGTCGTGAAGCACCACGCCTTCGTCGCTCTTGTAAAAGCAGTCGACCGGACACACCGCCGCGCACGGCGCATCCGAGCAGTGCATGCACGCGACCGAGATCGAGCGCTCGCCCGGCACCCCGTCATTGATGGTCACCACCCGGCGACGGTTCACGCCCCAAGGGATATCGTGCTCCTGCTTGCACGCGGTGACACAACCATTGCACTCGATGCACCGTTCGGCATCGCACAAGAATTTCATTCGGGCCATCGTTGATTCTCCTCGGGCTCGTCGCTGGGCGTCAGGCGGTCGTCTTCGCGACCTGACACAGGGTCGTCTTGGTTTCCTGCATCATCGTCACCGAGTCGTAGCCGTAGGTGGTGGCGGTATTCACGGCCTCGCCGCGCACGACCGGGTGGGCGCCTTCGGGGTAATACTCCAGCATGTCCTTGCCCATCCACCAGCCGGAGAAATGGAATGGAACGAACGTCGTGCCCGGCCCGACACGATCGGTCACCTGCGCCTTGACCTTGAGCTGGGCCCCGGTCGGCGTCTTCACCCAAACATATTCGCCGTCACGCACCCCGCGATCGTTGGCATCCTTCGGGTTGATCTCGACGAAGTTCTCCTGCTGCAACTCGGCGAGCCACGGGTTGGATCGCGTCTCCTCGCCACCCCCTTCATATTCGACCAGCCTGCCGCTGGTGAGCACGAGCGGGAATTCCTTCGAGATATCCTTGTTCTTGTCCTGCACCGTTTTGAACAGCGTCGGCAACCGCCAGAACGCCTTCTTGTCGTCGTGGGTCGGATACTTGGCGACGAGGTCCGGTCGCGGCGAATAAAGCGGCTCGCGGTGCTGCGGGATGCCGTCGGGGAAGTTCCAGACCACCGCCCGCGCTTTGGCATTGCCGAACGGATGGCAGCCGTGCTTCATCGAAACGCGCTGGATGCCGCCGGAAAGATCGGTCTTCCAGTTCTTGCCTTCCGCGGCCTTTTTTTCAACGTCGGTCAGGTCGTCCCACCAGCCGAGCTTTTTCAGCAGCACGTGATCGAACTCGGGGTAGCCAGTGGTGAGCTCGCTGCCCTTGGGAAACGAGCCGTCTTCGGCCAGCAGGGTGACACCGTCGCGCTCGACGCCGAAGTTGGCGCGAAAACATCCGCCGCCATCCATGAGGCTGCGCGACTCGTCGTAGAGATTCGGTGAGCCGGGATGCTTGATCTCCGGCGTGCCGTAACAGGGCCATGGCAGGCCGAAATAATCGCCGTCGCACGGCCCGCCCTTGGCGCGAAGGGTCTTCACGTCGAAGGTGTTCATGTTCTTCATGTGGAGCTTCAGGCGCTCCGGTGATTGCCCGGTGTAGCCGATCGTCCACGTACCCTTGTTGATCTCGCGCAGGATCGATTCCGGTTCCGGCTCCTCCATTTTCGCGTCGCCGTCGGGCTTGACGATCTTGTAGTTCTTCACGAATTCGGGACCGAACCCGAGCTTTTTCGCAAAGGCATACATGAGCGCCTGATCGGTCTGCGATTCGAACAGCGGGGTGATGACGCGCTCGCGCCATTGGAGCGAGCGATTGGAGGCCGTCACCGAGCCGGAAGTCTCGAGCTGGGTGCAGGCCGGTAACAGGTAGACGCCATCCTTGCGCACCATCGCCGCCATCGCCGCCGTCGCGGAAGGGTAGGGATCGACCACGACCAGGAGGTCGAGCTTCTTCATCGCCTCGACCATTTCCTTGCCCCGCGTCTGGCTGTTCGGAGCGTGGCCCCAGAACACCAGCGCGCGCAGGTTCGAATCCTGGTCGATGAGCTCGTTTTTCTCCATCACGCCATCGATCCAGCGCGATACCGTCATGCCGGGCTTTTCCATCATGCCGGGCGCAAATTGTTTCTGGATCCATTCGTAGGGCACGCCCCACACGGTGGCCCAGTGCTTCCACGAGCCCGCAGCGAGGCCGTAGTAGGCCGGCAGCGAGTCGGGATTCGGGCCGATGTCGGTGGCGCCCTGGACGTTGTCGTGGCCGCGGAAAATGTTCGCCCCGCCGCCCGAGATGCCGATGTTGCCCAGGGCGAGTTGCAGGATGCACGACGCGCGCACGATGGCGTTGCCGATCGTGTGCTGGGTCTGGCCCATGCACCACACCACCGTCGAGGGCCGGTTCTTGGCCATCATCTCGGCGATCTTGTAGACCGTGGCTTCCGGCACGCCGCACACTTCCTCGACCTTGTCCGGCGTCCATTTGGTCATGACGTCTTCGCGCACCTTGTCCATGCCGTACACGCGGTCATGGATGTACTGCTTGTCTTCCCAGCCGTTCTTGAAAATGTGGTGCAGCATTCCGAACAGGAAGGCGATGTCGGTGCCGGAACGGATCCGCACGTACTCATCGCCCTTGGCCGCGGTCCGCGTGAACCGCGGATCGACCACGATCAGCTTGGCGCCGGTCTCCTTGGCGTGCAGCATGTGCAGCATCGACACCGGATGCGCCTCTGCGGCGTTGGATCCGATGTACATCGCGCACTTGGTGTTGGCGAGATCGTTGTAGGAGTTGGTCATCGCGCCGTAGCCCCAGGTATTGGCGACGCCGGCGACGGTGGTCGAATGGCAGATGCGGGCCTGGTGATCGCAATTGTTGCTGCCGAAATACGACACGAACTTGCGCATCAGGTAAGACTGCTCGTTGCTGTGCTTGGAGCTGCCGACCCAGAACACCGCATCCGGGCCAGCCTCCTTGCGCAGCGAAATAAGCTTGTCGCCGACCTCGTTGATGGCCTGATCCCAGCTGATGCGCTGCCACTTGCCGTTGACGAGCTTCATCGGCGTCTTGAGCCGGAACTCGCCGTGGCCGTGCTCCCGGATGGAAGCGCCCTTGGCGCAGTGCGCACCGAGGTTGATGGGCGAATCGAACACCGGCTCTTGCCGGACCCACACGCCGTTGTCGACCACCGCATCGATGGCGCAGCCCACCGAGCAGTGGGTGCACACCGTGCGCTTCACTTCGCGCTTGACCGCTTCGCCTTCCTTCGCCGCCTGCGCCGCGCCGATCGCGCCGTAGGGAAGCTGGCTGGCGAAGGCGCCGGCCCCCGCCACCAGGCCGGAGCGCTTCAGGAACGTGCGCCGGTCCATCGTCGAAAGCTTCGCCCCCGCGAGGCGGCGAAGGCGCGGACCCGCTGCCTCGATACCTTCACTTTTCCTGGTCAGCAGCATGATCCTTCCTCCTCCAAGTGTTCACTTTCGCAGGTCCTGCAACGCTCACGGCGCCGGCACCGACGGCCGCGCCCAGTGCGCCGTCGAGCGCCTCCGGGAAAAACCGGACCGTCAAACCTTCGCCGTGCGGTAATACGATCGCACGTGCTCCGTTTCACGGTATCCCGACGCCGCGGCCGACGGTTCGGCAGTCGATGGGATAAGGGCAGCGGCGGGAAGTGCGGCGACGGTCGCGGCGGCAACACCCGCCCCGCCCGCGCTCAACCCGACGAGGAAGCGGCGGCGCTTCGCGTTGGCTATAGAGGATGAAACGGATGGGGGCGAGCCGGATTCCGGCTTGCCCGTTGGGTTGCGCATTCGAACCTCCAAAGTGAACCGCGTGACGTAGTAATCAACCGATGACGAACGAGTCACGTTCGAGCGCCACGTAGGATTCTGTGAATTCTGCTACCCGACGGTAATAGTTGGCAATAGGGTGAGTGCCCATTGCAGCGAAACATTTGTCCACCCAGGGTGATAAATGTTGCTCGAAAAACTCCTTCTGGGTGGACAACGGGCTCGGGGGACGCTGGTCGTGGCCGGCAACCAGGAGCCGCATCGTCTCGAGCAGCGCCGACAGGTGATCCTCCACCATCGTCACCCCATCCTTGCGCCCCAGGCCCAGGACCGCCAAGGTAGCACGCACGTCGGCCAGCGGCTTTTCCATCATGAAGCCGGTGAGCCAGTGGGAGGCGTGCAAGTTGACCTCGCTCTTGCCCACGCCAATGAAAAGATCGACGTATTCCTCGGCCGCTGCCTCCTGATCCATGACGCTGCTGGCCGCACGCAGCGTGTCCCACGCCGCGCCAAAGAGACCGGCCTTGCTTTCGGGCACCTCGATCAGGGTCGGCAACCCCATCGCCGGCGCCTGGGCGATGGCATCGAGCAACGCCTGGTCGGGGCCGGCGGCGTACAGGCGGGCGAGGAGCGCGTACAGGTCGGCCCGCGCGCGATCTTCCGGCGGCAGCGGATAGGCGAGCCCGGTCGGGACGTCGCGCAGCGCGGCGGCGTCAGACATCGCCGCGGCGTCAGACATTGCCTATATCCACGCTGCCTTCGTGCTTGATGAGATCGATCACACGACAATCCGCACACATCTTGAGCCGCTCGAGCGCGCCGGGCTCGCCGAACATCGAGTGGCCGGCGAGCCTGGCGAGCATGGTAGTGATGAGCTTTTCGGTCCCCAGCGGCTTGCCGCAAGTGATGCAGTTGAAAATGGCGGCCTCGTTGACTACCCGCGGCGCCTTGGCCTCGGGCAGCAGATTCAGCCTCGGGATCAAGGTGATGGCCTGCTCCGGGCACGTCGTTGCGCATAGTCCGCATTGCACGCATTTGCTTTCGATGAAACGAAGCTGCGGCGTCGCGGGGGCATCGAGCAGCGCGCCTTCCGGGCAGCTCCCCACGCATGCAAGACACATGGTGCAAGTGTCGCGATTGACTGCAATCGTCCCGAAAGGGGCGCCTGCAGGGAGGGCGATTTCACGCGGCAGCTGCGGCGCGTGCTTGGCCAGGTGCTCGATGGCAAAGGCCGCACTCGCCCGCTTGTCGTTGGTGAGGGCGAAGACTGCCGGCGAGCGCACCGCGAGCGCGGCCGGCCAGCTCCAGAGGGCCTCATCGAGCGCCCGATGATCCGTGGCATCGAAGACCCGAAAATGCTCGCCCTGGTAGCCCAGGCCCTGGGCGATGGCGTCGGCGATGCCCATCTCGCGCAGCAGCGCTTCGCGGTACCGGGGCGCTTCATTTCCCGTCAGCAGCACCGCCACCTGGCTCGCGCCGTAGGCAAGCGCGGCCAGCCACAGGTCGAGCCCGACGGACGCCACGTGGTGCACTTCGAGGGGGATGAACCGCGCCGGCAGGCCGCGATGGCGCCGGGCCTGGTTGGCGAGTGAGCCACGCGCATCTTCGGCGTGGATCAGCAGGCACGCCTCGGAGCCGCCCGCGCCGGCGAAGGTGCCGAGCAGTGTCCGCAGGCGCCGGCCGGTATCGGTTACCGTCGGGTACGCATAGGTCATGGCCCCGGAAGGGCATACCGTCGCGCAGGCGC